>JBDLIO010000092.1:0-7452 GCA_039714865.1 Acidobacteriota bacterium
TACCATTGGTTCATTCCTTTCTTTCTACCTTGCCGTTTACCGTTTTCTGAATTATATGGATAGTGATTGCCATTTCCTCATCTCAACTAGCCTAACACTGTCGAGGATCCCTCTGGAGAAGATAACGACTTGAGGGTTTATAGGCGGGTCGATCCGGTGATGTGTGAACCCGAGTCGAGAGAGGTTGTGCAGGAGGTGGCGCCGGAGCTTCAAGAAGAGGCCGACGAGTGCTGCGACGCCGCGGTTGAGCGCGCCGCCCGCAAGGTGAAGATCCTCTGCAATAACCGAGGCATTCCCCCGTGCTACCGTAGTCCACGATGAAACGAACCAACCTGACGACCGACGACTACATCGAGGGCATTCGGGGGCAGGACCGGGCAATCCTCGGGCGTGCGATCACACTGGTCGAGTCCGACAATGTCGAACACCGGAAGCGGGCACAAGAACTGCTGCGGATCCTCCTGCCTGACACTGGCGGGGCACATCGGATTGGGATCTCTGGGGTTCCCGGCGCCGGCAAGAGCACCTTCATCGAGGCATTTGGGGGCCGTCTGGTCGAGCAGGGGCACCGGGTGGCCGTGCTGGCGGTCGATCCGTCATCCACTCGCACGAAAGGCTCGATCCTCGGCGACAAGACAAGGATGGAACAACTGTCCGCCATGGACCAGGCCTTCATTCGGCCCTCCCCCACCGGCGGTTCGTTGGGCGGGGTAGGCCGCAAGACCCGCGAGACGATGTTGGTGTGCGAGGCGGCTGGGTTCGACGTCATCCTGGTGGAAACCGTGGGTGTCGGCCAGTCCGAGACGCTGGTCGCTGACATGGTCGATGTCTTCCTGGTCCTGGTCCTGGCAGGCGCCGGCGACGAACTCCAGGGCATCAAGAGAGGCATCCTCGAACTTGCCGACATCGTTGCGGTCAACAAGGCCGACGGTGACAATCTCGCTGCAACCCAGGCCGCCCGGGCAGAATACGAGAGAGCCTTCCAGCTCTTCCGGCCGCCGGGGCACGCACCCTGGGATCCGCATGCGGTCGTCTGCTCGGCTCTGACCGGGCTGGGGCTCGATGATCTCTGGGCCCTGATCGAAGACCATCGCAGGGTGATTACAAACAACGGTGCGCTGACCGACAAGCGAAGCCGTCAACGGCTTCGGTGGATGTGGTCGATGGTCGACGACGCCGTGATGGAGGCCGTTCGGTCCCATCCCGGCGTTTCGTCACGTCTCGCCGCGCTGGAAACCGAGGTACTCGCCGGTTCGACAACGGCCACCGCCGCTGCCGAGGCGATCCTCCGCGCGTCTGGGATCGAACGGTGAATTCCGATCAATCGTCGGGAAACCGGAGCCAGGGCCCCTCGTTGAAAAAGGTCGGGTCCGAGGTGACATTGTCGTTGACCGACGCGGTGAAGAGCCACCGGGCTCCATCGCCCATGTTGGTCCAACTGACTTCAACGGCTGCATCACTGGTCTCCACATCTCCGAGACCTACAGCGTCGAATATGTCGTTGATCTGAAAATACCCTTCGACCGAAAAATCACCACTCGCCGTTCTCCCCGAAGCCATATCCCACACCATGACGGTAATCGTCGTCTCCGAATCCGTGACGGCCATCGGCGTTCCGGCAAGATTTGACCTGAAGCCCGGTCCATTGCTGAGTCCGAGCAAGACCTGGGAGCAACAGGTAGAGCCCTTATAGAGATCTCCAAATGGAATGTTCATTCCAAAGGTCCCCGCACCGGACCGATTGTAGGTTCTCATGGACACGGCCCCTCGTTCGCAGTCGTAATCGTCAAAGCCCCGGATAGCCAACATGCCCTTTTGCGATTCATCCATCCCGAAGAGCGTCCGCAAAACGCGCTCCCACGTTCGGCTCTCGTATGGCTCAAATACGATGTCGACCGAATTGTCAGGACCCTCAACCTTGGCAGGCCTGGCACGCCCTTCTTCAAAATACTCGATTGTCACGAGCATTTTGTAGGGCAGGATGTTGGTCACCCGGAGGTCCGAGGACCACACGCTGCCATGCGCACCGGGAAGGTCGGCGACGCCTCCGGCATAAACCCAGTTCCGCCCCCCGTCCTTGCCACACCATCCATCAATCGATTGCGTCAGGATCAGCGGCGCCCCTCCACCTTCCTCGAGAAAGCGCAGGCTGAAGTGCCGGTATCCGGCGTCTTCGGTCAGCTCGGGGAAATACATCTTGACCAGGATCGAGTTCCAGCCGGATACCAGGTCCACCGGAACCTGATGACCGTCCGCCTCCCAGACACCTTCGACCCCCTCGTAGACCTGGGCGCCGTTGACCCAGACCTTCAAGCTGTCGTCGTGCCCCAGTGACAGCAGGCTCTCGATATCATCGTCGGAACGCACCTGCGTGAAGAAATACTTGACGAGGTCTTCGTTGGTCTCGGTGCATGTATCGTTGTCAAACGGGGCTTGCCACTGTCCCGTTGCGAAGTTGTCGGTCCACCCCTCATACCAGTAGACATATGGAGCGTCATCGCCCGACCCAAGCGGCTGCCCGTCGCACACAGGAATAATTGAATCCTCTCCAATCAAATCGTCGTTGAAAAGGCCCGGAAGGGCATCGTTATGGGTCAACCAGCGCAGGATCAATCCACTCTCCGGATCGGTATAGCCTCCTTTGGAAACACCTACAGGAAGCGCACCCTCGTCGGCCTGCTCCCAGACCACACCGTCCGTCGCCACCTGTCTTCCACGATTATCGAAAACCGGTTGGCTCGACCAGGCTGAACCGACCATTACCAACAAGACACCAAACAAGATTACCGGTCTCAGTCGCATCGTTTCCTCCAAATCTTCCGCTCGATTGCCGTCCCCAATATTCAAACCATCATTATACAGGAAGAATCAAGACTCAGCCTCAGAAGCACCGGGGATGGTAACGGCATTGCCGTCTCTCAATGCCGCAAATTCGGGGGACATGATTTCGATACCGGCTTCGTTGAAGCCGTCGAGGATGTTGGCATGGAGGTCCGAGGTTATCTTCGGGAGATGATGGGGTTGGTGAATTGTCACGTTGAGTTCATACACGACCGAAAAATCACCGAGTTCTACCTGCCGAACGAAGGGTTCCGGGATCTCTTCGACACCCTCGGTCTTCGCTGCGGCCGTCAGCAGCAGATCCCTCACCGTCCTCCAGTCAACGTCATACCCGATGGACAATTTCGTATGGTGAATCAGGCCCTTCTTCTTGACCTGGGCATTGAAATTGACGATCTGATCCGCCATTACTTTACCGTTGGGAATGGAAACCTCGACGTTTTTCGGAGTCCGAACCCGGGTCACAAAGACACTCCGCTCGACGACGATCCCTTCAACGTCCGAAATTCGGACCATATCCCCCAGTTTGAACGCCCGCATGTAGATCAAGGCAATGCCTGCGACGATATTCCCGATCGCACTGCTCGAACCCAGGGAGACCAGAACACCGACGAAGATCGAAATACCCTGGAAGGCCTTTGATTCCGATCCCGGAAGATATGGCCAGGCCACCACGAACGCAAAAACAATCATCAACATCTTGACCAGCCGGAATGTAGGAACCGCCCATTCCGGGTAAAAGCCTCGGATCCGGATCCGCTCCGTCTCGATCCCCTGGAACACCAGATGCACGAGACGAATCGCATACCACGCCAAGATGCAAATCACGCCGATCATCAACAGGTCAGGAATGAACGCGACCATGCCGTGGCCGACTTTCACAAACAGATCCTTCACCATCCTCGGGAAAGCACGAGAGATATGCGCGGTCCACGAGAACAGCCCAAGACAGATCGAGGCTGCCGTCGCCAGAATGAACGCCGTCACCACAAACCGACACCCTCGAAAGACCATGCCGAGAAACGTCGCGACATCATGCCCCGACAACAGTTCCTGCTGCTGGAGTTGCAGTCCTTTGAGTCTATCGGCTCGACGACCGACCCGCACCTCGACTTGCCTTGCAACCATCCCGACAATTCGAAGGAGCACGATTGTCCCAAGGATGATCAACGCCGCGATGCCCAACCCGATCAGTGCATTCCCGGTGACGTCAAGGCCTCCATAAATATCAGTCAACGTTTCAATAATCTCTTTCACCGGACTTACTCCATTCTTCCAATCCACCGGACATCACGCCGGTCACCGTTCATGCAAGGCCTGTCAAAACTCAGAGCGGTGAATATCAATTCGCCGCTGTTCTTCACCTTCCAGGGTCAATCGAATCCGCCACAGACGGGCACCCGATCCGAAAAAGCTCCCCAGAGCCGGTCGGGGCCACTCCACGGCAACCACCGCCCTCTCATCGCCGAGGAATTCCTCCAGTCCAATCTCCCGAAGCGCTTCCGGGTCATCGGGAAGACGATAAAGGTCGATATGATGGAGCACCGAAACCCGTCCCGAGCACGGATAGCTCTGCACAACGACAAAGGTCGGGGAATTGGCATCCGAAGGATCTCCTCCAAGGCCTCGGAGCAGGCCGCGAACGTAGGTGGTCTTCCCCGCGGCGAGATCGCCCTCGAGCAGGATGACATCTCCGGGCTCGATTCGGCGCGCCAAGGCCTCGCCGCAGGCCTCGGTTTCGGCCGGGCTTGCGGCACGAATGACTTCAGAGGCCGCCATCAATCGCCAAAAGCCTCGACGAGTTCGGTCCATGCCGCGGCGACCAGTGCGGGCAGTTCGGCGGCCGGCACGGCGGCCGGCCAGCTCTCGGCGCCCAACTCACCCGCCCGGCCGTGAAGCCGGCAACCGACGATCGAAGCCCTGACCGGGTCAAGATCCTGCGCCATCATGGCGCCGATCAAGCCGGTCAAGACATCACCCGAGCCTCCAGTCGCAAGGTGCTCATCACCCGTCGGATTGATCCAGACGCGGCCTTCCGGATCGGCGATGACGGTACGATAGCCTTTGGCGACGACGACAGCGCCGGAGATTCGAGCCGCCTCGCGGGCAGCATCCATGCGGTCGGCTACAACGTCTTCGGTCGGCCGGTCCAGCAATCGTGCCAGCTCTCCAGGGTGAGGCGTCAGCACAGTCGGTCCCGACCGGCCGGCTAACCGCTCCAGGGCGCCGGCCACCATGTTGAGGGCATCGGCATCGAGTACGAGCGGCCCTCCCCACTGCGAGAGCAGCAAATCCAACACTTCGTGGGCGCCGGGTCCCGTGCCCAACCCCGGGCCCGCGGCAATGGCCGTCATTCGTGAAAACTCCGCCTCGAGCTCACCCGGACCGCCGGCCTCCCCCGCCTCGTCCGCAGGGAGTTCGAAGGTCATCGCCTCGAGGCAGGCCCCGTCGACGACGGGCACAACCGGGGAGGGCACCGCTGCGGTCACAAGGCCGGCGCCGGCAGTGACGGCGGCCCGGGCCGCCATTGAGGCCGCACCGCCCCGGCCACGCGCTCCCGCAACCACCAACAAATGGCCGAAAGATCCCTTGTGTCCGTCGGCCGGCCGCTGCGGCAAAAGCAGGGCGACATCCTCGGCCTGAACCCACCAGGCGCGGGCGCCTGCCTCCAGCACGCTCGGAGGGATCCCGATATCGACCACGGCGACGTCTCCACAGACCTCACACGCGGGCGGCAGGCAGTGACAGGGCATCAATGCGGCGAAAGTGGTGCACACATCAGCCTCGACGGCGGGCCCCGAGACGACGGATGAGGCCCCGCTCAGTCCGGTCGGGACATCCACTGCAATCACTGGTACCGGAGACTGGTTCAACAGATCGACCACCCTCGCCAATCTCCCCTCAAGTGGGCGATCAAGCCCGGTCCCCAGCAGAGCGTCAACGACGACGTCCGGGGGATCAAATCCCAGCAGGCGGTTTTCAAGGACCTCCAGGTCATCGCCGTCGACGATGCCTACTTGCAAACCGAAGGCGCGAGCCCAGGCCAAATTGGTACTCGCATCGGGAGTCAGCGCTTCGGGATCGGCCAACAGCAGAAGATCAACCTGATGTCCGCCATTGGCCAAATGCCGCGCCGCCGCCAGACCGTCACCTCCGTTGTTCCCACGCCCGCACAGTATCAGCACCTTGCGCGCCTCGGGCCAGGTCTCTCGAAGGGCATCGACCAGACCGGTAGCGGCGTTTTCCATCAAGACCAGACCGAGCACCCCGAGGTCCTCGATCGTGTGCCGGTCGGCTTCCCTCAGCGCATCATTGTCCAGGACCGGAAGCATATGAGACCCTCCATCGTTGATTCGCCACAATTTTGCCACAATTCATCACGATTTTTCCTTAGTTTCGCCTGCAAAACCCTGATTCCATCAGCGAGAATATCTTTGTGGCGAATTGTTCGCAATTCGACTACAATCCGCCCGCACAGGGCATCGGCACTCGAAGCGCCGAGGCAGGAGACACTCATGCGAGACGTTCAGTCCAAGACCAGCGGCAACGAAAGCCATCAGATCCTCTTTCCGCTGGCCGTCGGAGCTCTCTTCGTCATCACCTTGGTCTTCGGCGCGCTGGTGGGGTAAATGTTGGGGCAATTCGTCGAACGAATTGCATGGGTTAGAACCCAATCACATATCTTCCGTCCTTCATCAACGCCATGGTTTCTCCGTCTTCAAAAATCAGATTGACCGACGCAGGCAGAACATCAGGCTGCAATTCTCCGATGTAGACCCTGTCCTGGTGGGTCACCGCCTCAGGACTGGAGAACTGATCCGGTCCGACCTGCCCGCCGAAATGCTCACTTCGCCCGAATGCAATGTGAAGGCCCAGTTTCTCGTCCAGCAACACCTCGCCAACGGGATGCACACCGAAGGCCGCCAGCACGCCGAGGCCAAGCTCCGCCAGGTTGCTGTAGGCGGGCTCCGTCACAATCAGCTCAGCCTCTCTGCTTGATACCGGACCTTCGCTGAGAACTTCGACCGCCCTGTTGTTTTCCACCCGGTAGAGCACGACTTCACCGTCCAGTTGCACGGGAAGGACACCTTTACTGCGACTCGCCTCGCCTTCGATTTCTCCTTCGTAGGGCACGATGTAGGCCTCGCCCGATGGCAGATTTCCAGCCATGCCGGGCTGAGGCAACAGTCCGCCCGAGGCGTGGGCCGACCGGTGGCGAAGGTCCAGATGCAGTTCAAAGGAGCCCAGGGCGCCAACTTCGAAGACACAATCCGCCCGGACGGCACGGTCCAGGAGCTCCTTGAGGATCGTGACCCTGCGGTTGACCTCGGTGTAATCCAGGCGCAACGCCGGCACCATCTCCGGCGAGAAACCCGGCATGGTCGCTGCACGGCAGCCGTATTTCGGACAGAGCATCTTCAGCGGTGCAGTCGCCGACAATTCGGTCGGCGCCATGGCCAACTGGTGTCGAGTCAGCACCTCGGCGGTCGACAGTCCCGGAAATGCCGCCAGATCGTCAGCGGTCTCCGGAAGGGGATGGGACGGATCCCAGACCGTCATCATTTCGGGCAGGTCGGCGTTGTTGGCGCGGGCGTTTCGATACAGCACCAG
>JBDLIO010000093.1:0-7401 GCA_039714865.1 Acidobacteriota bacterium
ACCAGCCGCCAGACCGAGCGCCGCCCGATTCCAGAAGGCGCCCTTTGGATTCCCGCCGCCCAACCTGATTTCGAGGTCGCCGTTCAATTGCTCGAACCCGAAGCCCCGGACTCCCTGGTGCGATGGGGCCTCCTGAACTCGGTCTTCGAACGCAAGGAGTACATCGGCTTGGATACCCTTGAGAACCTCGCACGGGACAAGCTGTCCGATCCTGAAATCCGTGCGAACTGGGAAGAGGCCCTCAAGGACGAAGACTTCGCCTGCAACGGCGGTGCGCGGTACATCTGGTGGTACCGTCGAACCCAATTCTGGGACGAGACGATCGGCCTGATGCCGGTCTACCGGGTGATGGACCCGATTGAGCTCCCGACCTCCCGCGAGGGCCGGTGAATTCTGTCGATCCCTGGGCGCCGCTCGGTGCGGCCCTGCTTGCCTACCATGACGGGCGGCACGATGCAGTCCTTCGAGTGGACAGCGACGTCTTCGACTCTGAAGATGTCGCCGTTCGGCTCTACTACCGACCGGACGAAGACGCCCTGCCGGACCTGGACCAGAGGGCTCTCGACCGCTGCGCAGGCAGGATCCTCGACATCGGCGCCGGGGCCGGTCGTCACGCCTTGGATCTCCAGTGCCGAGGCCTGGAGGTCACCGCCCTTGATGTGTCGGCCGATGCCGTCCGAGTCATGCAGGACCGCGGCATCTCCGATGTCCGACAGGGCGACATTTACACATCCGACCCCGGATCCTACGACACGATCCTGCTCTTGATGAACGGCATCGGCCTGGCCGGCAGCCACGAAGGCCTCCAGCAGTTATTTGGCAGCTTCCGCCGACTCCTCAGACCGGGAGGCCGAGTGATCTTCGATGCCGCCGGGCTCGACGCGGCCGTCCACAAGGACGAATTCGAGGAACTGAGCGATATGGCGATCGGGCGTCCTCAACTTGGCGAGGTCTTCTTCCGTTTGACCTTCGATGATCTCGAAGGTTCGTGGTACCCATGGCTCTTCCCCACCTCAACCATGATGGCCGAAGCCGCCCGTGACGCCGGATTTGAGTGCACCATCATCGGCCGGGGCGCCCGAGGCGCGTTTCTTGTTGAGTTGACTCGTTGATCTATATCCTCGACCAACGCAATTCGTGTCCAGCGGCTCAAGAGCGCATATGCACTTCGGTCAACCCCGAGAGCCGATGGTCACGAATTGCGAAGCGAGCTCCTACAGATCGAAGGGGATCCTCACCGTGCTCTCCTCGAGGTCGATGCCGAAGGTCCAGCGGCCGGGGTCAATTCCACCGGGGACCTTGAAATACAGCCGGCCCTGGCAGGCCCGCCTGTCGTTGACCGACACGGTGTCGTAGGCAACGCCCTCACCCGGGGCCACAAAGAACTGCACCAGACACGGCCGGCGGCTGGCGGGGAAATACTCCAGCGGATCCCGCGCGATATCGGCCGCGGCAATCACGTTCCGCATACGGGAATAGTCCTGCCCGAACAGCTCTTGAGTAGCTAACGGGATCTTGGCGCCGTCAGGGGCCTTGACCCACACGTTCTCACGTTCGATTTTTGCCGAAGTCTTCGCCGGCGACGTGATCGCCATTTCAAGGATCAACCACTCATCACCGACCGTGCCCCTGGCAAATTTGTAGCCCAGGACCACATCGACTTCCGGTCCCTCCTGCTTGAGAATGGACTTGCCGAGTTGGTCAACACCAGGGGTGTCGGTCGGGACCGCACTGGAACACCCAAGCGCCATTACCACAATCCCCAAGGGAAGGACCATCATCGTCATTGTTCGGTTGATTCGTTTCATCATTACCTCCAGCTTTCATATACGCAAATACCGTGCCTATTTCATACGCTCGATCGATACGTCGAGTTTCATTCTCGTCCTTTCAGGGTGACACCAGTGTCCCCTTTGAGAGGTGACTTCTCGGGTCTCCGGTGCGGCAGACGGGATCAAGCACGCCACCTCTACCCTTCACCCCCTGAAATGGTACGATGGATTGAAGTGTCTGATCGCGGTCCCCTCTCCACGTCGGGCGCGCCATCTGCCGGCGCCGCCACCCGCCCCCGGGCGGATGCGGCCAAGCCGAAACCACCCAAAAAGGTCAATGCCCGATTCAGACGACAGCTGTTGCAGGGCGCGATCGACGAAAACGTCGACCTGCTTGCCGATCAGCCATTGGGCACAACCGGTCGCGGTCGCAGTCGGCGACGGCAAAAAATCAGACGCTGGATTTTCGGATCAACCATGGCCGGGGCTGTCATCACAGCATCTGCAGGCTTCATGATGGTCAAACCGACGACTGCCACCGTTCAAGAAGAAGCCGGGATATCCGCCCAGGTCATCACTCGATCATCGATGCCCGCGTTGTCGACCGTTCGGTCTGCGGCGACGCTGCCGGCACTGGCGGCTGCGACGCTGGTGCCGGGAACGATCCCGCTGGGAGTCCGGCACGTGGCCATCGATCCAGGTCATGGCGGCCGCGACGGCGGGACCTCCCTCCAGTTCGGAATGCTGGAGAAGGACCTGACCCTGGACCTGGCCCGCCGGCTGGGCGCACTGCTGGCCGAAGCCGGTATCGGGAGCACCATGACCCGAACCTCCGATATTGAGGTTTCACTGGCTGATCGGGCCGCACGGGCCAACGCAGCACGTGCCGATCTCTTCGTTTCGATTCACGTCAACTGGCTGCCTGATCGATCGGCTCGCGGGTTCGAGACCTATTTCCTGGGCCCCTCGGATGACCCTTTCCTGACCGACCTGGCATCACTCGAAAACCAGGACTCCGGTTTCACGGTCGCAGATACCCGTCGTCTGCTCGATGGGATCTACGCCGACCTCCGCCGCACAGAGAGCCAACGTCTGGCCGAGTCCATTCAAGCCTCGCTTTTCGAGGTTCTTCGCCACCAAAACGACCAGGCCCAGAGCCGAGGTGTCATGTCGGCGCCCTTCGTTGTCCTCGTCGCAACCGATATGCCCGCAGTCCTGGCCGAGGTCGCTTGCCTGTCCAACGAGCGCGAAGCCCGGCTGCTCGCTATTCCCGCCTACCGCCAGCACATCGTAGAAGGATTGGCGGACGGCATCCTCAAATACGCTCAAATCGTCGGAGGCACAGCTCCGGCCCAAGGAGACCAAGGATGAGCCAGAACAAGAACGAGATCTTTGTCGGTATCGACCTGGGCACCTCTCAGAGTTCCATTTCGACGTCGGACGGCGAACACCACATGGTTGAGAGCTTTGTCGGCTGGCCGGTCGACATGGTGGCCAAGAAGGTCCTGAAGCAAGAGGTCCTGGTCGGGAGGGACGCTCTTGAGAACCGGAGGATGTTGGACCTTCACCGTCCACTGGAACGCGGCCTGCTCAAGGAGGGTTCGGAAAAGGACCTCCTGGCCGTCCGCGAACTGATCTCCCACCTGATGGAGGTGTCCGGAGTTGCCAAGGCCCACGCAGATGGCGCCAAGGTCCGAGCGGTCATCGGCGTCCCTGCCGAGGCACTCCGCGTCAACCGCCAACACCTCAGAGAGGCCATCAGAGGGTTTGTCGATCACCTGATCATCGTCTCCGAGCCCTTTGCCGTCGCCTACAGTCTCGATGCCCTGCTCAACGCGATGGTCGTTGATATCGGCGCCGGGACGGCGGACTTCTGCGTCATGCAGGGGCGGTATCCAACCGACGACGACCAGCGGACTCTGCCCAATGCAGGCGATTGGGTCGATGCGCAGGTTCTCAAGGTCCTCGAAGAAGAGCGGCCCGACCTGAGGGTTTCGGTTCACTCTGCCCGGTCGTGGAAAGAGAACTTCGGCTTCGTCGGAAATTCGAAGACGCCGGTAACGGTGACGACACCGGTCGGCGGCAAACCGACCAAGATCGACATCACCTCCGCCCTCAAACAGGCCTGTGAATCTCTCGTCCCGCCCGTTGCCGAGACCATGCTGGACCTGATCGCCTCCGTGGAACCGGAGTATCAGGAAAAGATTCGAAACAACGTCATTCTTGCCGGAGGCACGGCGGCCATGCCCGGGTTGGCGAACGCCCTGGAGGCTTCCATGAAAGCCTACGGCGGCGGCACGGTCCAGATTGCGGAGGATCCGATCTTCCAGGGCGCCGACGGCAGCCTTGCCCTGGCGATGGATGCTCCACGCTCGGATTGGGAGAAACTGCCGGCCTGAACGCTGGGAGGCTGGGACGCTCGGACTCACAACGGAATCCCTACAGCCCCATTGTGGGGAGCCAGGCGTCCCGCCTGCCACGGGGGGCGGTCCCTACAATTCACTGGATTTCCAATGGGACAGACACACCGGTCAGACGACCGCCCTGCCTTCGACGATGAGCGTTGAACGTTCATGCATCCCCTCCGACCTCTTTGACCTCTTTGACCGTCACACTTCACACTTTCCTTGCTCCCCTTCCCCGTGACCCTGTATCCTGAGGGGCCGTCCTCGCTAGGCTCGGCACCAGTTAGATCCTCGCCAAAAAAGGAGCGTTCATGACTCAACCGCGGTACTACTTCACCGATGACAGCCACAAAGTCAGTCTCGATTTCGCCAACCTTGGTTTCGACTACCACCCCTGCCCCTATCGGTTCGAGGCGGTGTACGAACTCGGTGTGTGGCGTGCTCGAGGCATCGTTGAAGAAACTGCCATGACGCTGCCCGAGGGCAGCCAGTGTCTGCATTACGGCCAGCAACTGTTTGAAGGCATGAAGGTCAACACCGGAGCTGACGGCAAGGTCTACGCTTTTCGTCCAGGAGAGAACGCCAGTAGGCTCAACGACGGCGCACGCTACCTCCAGGGCCCGGAAGTCCCCGAAGATCTTTTCATTCGGGGCGTCGAGGAAGTGACACGAGCGAACCTGCCCTACGTACCGCCCTACGGCAGCGGCGCATCGCTATACGTAAGACCCTTCTATCTCGGCATCGGGGACAACGTCGGCGTCAAGCCGGCCTCGAGGTATATCTTCCGAATTTTCGTCACCCCGGTCGGCCCCTACTTCAAGGGAGGGTTCGGGCCCGACCAGGGCAAGAGTTTCAGGATCTCCGAACTCGACCGAGCGGCACCCTTCGGCACAGGCCATATCAAGGCCGGCGGCAACTATGCCTGCTCGTTCAAGCCGGGCGCCGAGGCCAAAGAACTGGGTTTTGCCGAGGCAATCTACCTCGATCCCAAAGAACATCGCTTCATCGAGGAAATCGGCGCCGCCAACTTCCTGGCCTTCAAGGGTGAGACCCTGATCACCCCGGACTCCCACAGCGTCCTGCCGTCGATCACCCGACGGTCGCTCCTCCGAATCGCACGCGAAATCTACTCTTGGCCGGTCGAGGAACGGCTGATCGACAAGGCGGAACTCGACCAGATCGATGCCGCCGCCGCGTGCGGCACTGCAGCGGTCATTACCTGGATTCGAGAGGTGGCCGACGGTAAAAAGACCTGGTCATTCCCCTTCGACCAACGTTGGCAACAACTGTACGACTCACTGGTCGGCATCCAGACTGCTGCAATCGACGATCCCTTCGGCTGGAGACACGAGATCAAGTAGGTAGGGCGCTGACTCCTCACATGGCGGAGTTGCGATTAAAGAAAACTTATCGAAGATCAGAAACTCGAAACTGGCCTCACCCTTCGAGGTCCACGAGGCGCCGGTGGCCCAGCCGAGAGCTACCCCTTCAGGGCCTCGATGGCTTCGCGGTCATCCGTGAAGATCTGAAAGACCGTATCCAGTTGGGTCACCTTGAGGAGGTTGAGGATCCGGCTCTGTGGTCGAAGGAGCGCAAGGCTTCGGCCTTGGCCCTCGAATCGCTGCAGGTACCCGACAAGCTCTCCAAGCCCTGTCGAGTCCACGTAGTCGATCGCCGTCATGTCGATCAACACCGGCCCGGCGCCACCGTCGATCAGCTCTTTGAGGTAGTCCGAAAAGAGTCGGGCACTCTCACCCAATTTGATCACACCCTCGATGACCACGACCGTGACATCATCCTGCTGACGTTTCTCGATCTTCACCCTGGTCCTCCCGCCTCGTCACCTTCTCGTCTTGACTCTCGGTCCCTCCGAAATCCTCGCCCAAGTATGCGGCACAGGCTCTCCGAAAGACCTCAGCCGCCCATTGTAGGGGCCTTCTCGCCACGACCGCAACCCGCCTCAGGCGATCTGCCTCCCCATGATCCGAGACCACCTTGAACACCGCCCACGGGATGTCCCACATCTGCGCCACCTGCGCGACTGCGGCACTTTCCCAATCGACAGCCACCGGCCCGCCCCGCAAACCTTCAGTCGGCGGACGTCGGGACGGTGACGCCACCTGCCCTTCCCAACACAAGACAAGCCCTTCGGTGCTGCCCGGCACACCGAGAAATGCATTCCGGAATTCTGTTGGGGATTCGAATTTGGAGGGAATCTCGACCGGGAGGTCGCCGAGTTCTTCCAGGGCGACATCGACCACCGTCCTCGCGATGACCATCGTGCCGGGCACGGTCGACGAATCAGGGCTTCCGGCCACCCCAAAACTGACGATCACCGCCGGGTCAAGGTACTGAATAGCCGCCTGCGTCGCCGCAGCAGCCGCCACCTTGCCCGGACCAGAACGGATCACCGCCAAGGGGATGTCCCACATCTCGCCCCGATACAGCATCCAACTGCCCCATGGTTCCTTGACCATTCCCCTGCCGACGCCGGCCGCAGCCCTTGCTTCGAATGCATGGGCGGCGATAACGACAACCGTCCCTTCCATCGGCCCTCCCAGGATTATGGTAACCCAGTCGGGCGGAGAAGGATCAGAACGAGGACCGCCCGGCTCCGTCGAGAATCCCGGCGCGGGCTCTTGAAAATAGCAACTTATCCCCGAAATCGGAGTAGAATGAGACACCGACAGGGAGAAATGATGGACCAGACAAAAATCCACACCGGCACCCGAATCAAACTCAAGAAGATTGACGAAACCGCCCTTCCTGAGGACTTTCTGGCCCGCGTCCGTGATTTCGCCCACGGCGAATCCATGATCCAGGCAGTCTTTTTGTTTTCGCTCCAGCAAGAAGGAGAGGCCCCGCAACCCAGCATGGTTGTTGCGGTCAAGACAGGGTTCTTTTCTCAAGGGAACGAAGAGTTCCTCAACATCGTCGAGGAGATTCAACTGTTGCTCCCGGAGGACCTCTCCCTCAATCTCTACCGGTTCGAAGCGTCCGACGTCGTTGCCCGCTACTGCGCGAACTCGGTCGAACCGCTCTACCTGAGAAGCACCGCCTGGCTCAAGAAGCAACGAAAGAAGTACCCGGAGGCCTAAGCGCCCGCCTTCTTGGCCTAGAGTATTTATTGGAATCTCTCTCACCGTCCTCGTTGTCTGCCTCTTCGAAGCATTCCCCTAAAGTCTTGAGAGCCTGAACTGAGAGCTGAGAGCAATCCGGCGAAG
>JBDLIO010000094.1:0-7399 GCA_039714865.1 Acidobacteriota bacterium
ATCATCCGTTATTTTCTCCCGCGAATCCGACCACGACGCATGAAGCCGTCGTAGTGCCGCATCACGAGCTGGCTTTCGATCTGTTGCACGGTGTCCATTGCGACCCCGACGACGATCAGCAACGAGGTGCCTCCGAAGTAGAACTTCAGACCGAGTCCCTCGGTGATCACCGCCGGCAACAACGCATCGAGCGCAGTTCCGATTACGGGGATCGTCGCCACCTTGAATCCTGAAATCAGAATCTGAGGCAGGATCGCGACAATCGCCAGGTAGATCGCACCGACCAAGGTGATCCTGGTAAGGATGCGATCGATGAACTCTGCAGTCTTCTTCCCAGGACGAATCCCCGGAATAAAACCGCCGTACTTCCGCATGTTCTCCGCCGTATCTTCCGGATTGAAGATGATCGACGTGTAGAAGTAGCAGAAAAAGACGATCGACAACAAGTAAACCAGGTTGTAGAGAGGTTCACCATAACCGAGGGCTTCGGTGATCTTCTGCAACCAGCGATTTTCGATCATCTGTCCCAGGGTCTGCGGAAACGACATGATCGAGGCCGCGAAGATCACGGGGATCACGCCGCCGGTGTTGAGCCGCAGAGGCAGATAGGTGCTCTGCCCGCCGTAGACACGGCGTCCAACGACCCGCTTGGCGTATTGGATCGGAATTCGCCGCTGGGCACGCTCCATGTAGACGATTGCCGCAACGACACCAAGCATGAAGACGATCAGGATCACTATGGTCATAATGCTCAGGGAGCCCTGTTGTACGTCGGTGATCGTGCTCAAGATCGCACCAGGCAAGCCGACGACGATACCGGCAAAAATGATCAGCGAGATGCCGTTGCCGATGCCCCGTTCCGAGATCTGCTCTCCGAGCCACATGACGAATGCGGTGCCGGTAGTCAGCGTCAACACGGTCAGCAGACGAAAGCCCCAGCCCTGCAACTCCAAGGGCACCAGATGGGCGCCACCGGGCGCCTGAGTTCTCTCCAAGAAAAAGGAGATACCCATACCCTGGATCACGGACAGAACGATGGTCCCGTACCGGGTGTACTGCGTGATCTTTCGCCGCCCGAGTTCACCCTCTTTGGAGAGTTTTTCCAAATAGGGCCACACGACGGTCAACAACTGCAGGATGATCGACGCCGAAATGTACGGCATGATCCCCAAGGCAAAGACGGTCATTCGACCGAGCGCCCCACCCGAAAACAGGTTCAAGAATCCCAGAACCGTTCCCTTGGCGGCCTCCGCGAACTCGGCCAACGCCATCGGGTCCACCCCGGGAATCGGGATGAAGGCGCCTACCCTGTAGACCGCCAGCAAGGCGAAGGTGAAAATCAACCTCTTCCGAAGATCGGGAATGGCAAAGATGTTGCGGAAGCTGTCGATCACGACGCCACCGTCTCGCAGGTACCCCCTGCGGCCTCGATCTTGCTTCGAGCGGAGCCGGAGAATTTGTCGGCCACGATCGACAGCTTCTTGGAGAGATCACCGGTCGCCAGGATCTTGACCGGCTTGGGACCGCGACGAATCAGGCCCTTTTCCACCAACGTGGTCGGGTTGACTTCGTCACCATCTTCAAAGACCCGATCGAGATCCCGCAGGTTGACCACCTGGTAGTCCACCCGAAATACGTTAAAGAACCCACGTTTGGGAATCCGGCGAACCAGGGGCATCTGACCGCCCTCGAAACCGTACCGGCGCGAGTAACCGCTCCGGGATTTCTGACCCTTGTGGCCCCTGCCGGCAGTCTTGCCGTTGCCTGAGCCCGGTCCACGACCGACCCGCTTTCGGGGACGCTTGGCGCCCACCGCAGGACGAAGATTATGAAGTTCCATGGTCATGCGTCCACCTCCTCGACTGAAACCAGGTGGGAGACCTTGGTCACCATGCCGCGGATAGAGGGGTGATCGACCCGTGTAACGGTACGACCGATCTTACCCAGCCCCAAGCCGGCGAGGACCTTCTTTTGGTTCTCCGCATACCCGATTCCGCTCTTGAATTGGGTGATTTTCAGCATTTTCTTTGCTTTTTTCTTGGTCGCGGTCATGATGCACCGCCCTCCTTGGCCGCATCCTCGGAAGCCTCCTCGACGGCAGCCTCAGCTGTCGTTTCGGTCGGCTCCTCGGGAACGGCCTCTTCTGCGTCAGCCTCAGCAACCGGCTCGGCCGAAGCCTCGGCAACGGTTTCTTCCTCGGCAGGCGCCGCTTCGGCCGCTGCTTGCTCGGCAACGGCCTCTTCCACAGGCGTCGCAACAGGCTCGGCCGATCCGTTTCCGAGATCAACACCCCTCAGGCGCTGGACCTGTTCTGAGGTCATCAACTGGCCCAGAGCATCAAAGGTCGCGCGAACGACGTTGAATGGGTTCCGGCTTCCGACAATCTTCGTCAGAACATCCTGAATGCCCGCCGACTCCATCACCGCACGCACACCACCACCGGCAATCACGCCGGTACCGGGGGATGCGGGCCTCAACAATACGCGCGTTCCACCCCAGCGGCCCCATACCAGATGAGGCACCGTCCCGCCGACCATCGGCACACTCACCATGTACCGCCTGGCCTGCTCGGACGCCTTTTGAATCGCCGGGGGCACTTCCCGGGCTTTCCCGGTCCCGTAGCCCACCTTGCCCTCACCGTCACCGGCAACAACAACGGCCGAAAAGGAGAAGTTCTTACCACCCTTGACAACCTTGGCTACCCGGTTGATGTGGACGACTGTTTCCGCCTGTTCAGTCTCTCGGTTGATCATCATCGCATCCCCTAAAACTTCAGACCGGCTTCACGAGCGGCATCGGCCATCGCACGAACCACTCCGTGGTAGTTGAATCCACCGCGGTCGAAGACCACGGTTTCGAAGCCCTTCTCCTTTGCACGCTCAGCGATCACCTTGCCGACCAATTTGGCCGCCTCGGAATTCCCGCAGTGAGAAATGCTCCCGGAGACATCTTTTTCCAGACTGGAGGCGGCAACCAGGGTGGTTCCGGCCTCGTCGTCAATGACCTGCGCATAGACGTGCCGCAGGCTGCGATACACCGCGAGACGCGGCCTTGCGGCGGTTCCCCGAACGGTGCTCCGATACCGACGCCTGATCCTGGCGCGGCGCTGTTTACGATCTTTGATGCGGCTCATGCTGTAGCCCCCTGCTTCCCGGCCTTGATCTTGACGTACTCGCCGGAGTACCGGATGCCCTTGCCCTTGTAGGGCTCGGGCGGCCTGAGCGAACGGATGTCCGCCGCGACCTGACCGACCTTCTGTCGATCGATTCCGCTTACGGAAATCCGGTTGGCCTTGCCGTCAACTTCGATCTCGATACCCTCAGGGATCTTAAAATCGATCGGGTGGGAATAACCGAGATTAAACACTACCGACGCGGCTTGTTTCTCTGCACGATAGCCGATGCCGATGATGTCGAGTTCTTTCTTCCAGCCCTCGGAAACACCGGTTGCGGCGTTTGCGATCAGGGCCCTGTTCAGGCCGTGGAAGGCACGGGTTTGCCGCTCTTCGTTGGCCCGACCGAGTTCGATTTTGCCATCCTTGACCTCAGCGTCGATACCGGGCATCAGGTGAACCAGAATGGAACCCTTGGGCCCCTTGACCTGGACCACGCCGTTGCCGACGTGGATGTCGACGCCGGAGGGAACCGGGATGGGCAACTTTCCAATACGAGACATTGCGCCCTCCCTACCAGATCTCACACAGAATCTCGCCACCGACGCGCAGGCCTCGAGCCTGTTCGTCCGTGATGACACCCCGGTTGGTTGAAACCAATGCAACACCGAGTCCGTTACGAACCTTGGGCAGTGATTCGACACGGGTGTAGATTCTGCACCCCGGCGTCGAGACTCTGCGCAGGCCGTGGATCACCGGCTCGCCGTCATCGGAATATTTGAGATAGACACGAATCAGACCTTGCGGCCCTTCCTCAATCAGCTTGAAGGTCCGAATGAACCCCTCCTGCTTGAGGATCTTGGCAATTTCAACCTTGACTTTCGACGCCGGAATGTCCGCCCGGTCGTGACGCATCATGGTTGCATTTCGGATTCGAGTCAGCATATCGGCAATGGGATCGGTCATAGTCATGGTCGCCCCCTTTACCAGCTGGCCTTGGTCACACCCGGGAGGTAACCCTCCAGGGCGAGTTCACGAAAACACACGCGACAGAGATTGAACTTGCGCATGTAGCCACGAGGCCGACCACAACGGCGGCAACGGTTTCGGTGCCTGATCTTGAACTTCGGTTGCTTCAGGCTCTTTGCAATGGATGCCTTGCGTGCCACGGTCTGCCTCCCTACCTGCCGGCGAACGGCATCCCGAGACCGGCCAACAGCGCGCGCGCCTGGTCATCGGTGGGAGCCGAGGTTGTAATAGTGATGTTCATTCCCATGGTGCCTTCGACCTTCTCGTAGTCAACCTCAGGGAAGATCAGGATATCGCGCACACCCAACGTGAAATTGCCGCGACCGTCGAAAGCACCGGGGTTGACGCCTCTGAAGTCACGGACACGAGGCAGACCGATGCTGATCAAACGGTCGAGGAACTCGTACATCCGCTCTCTCCTCAGAGTGACCTTGGCGCCGACCGGCATTCCCTCACGAAGCTTGAACGCCGCAATACTCTTGCGGGCACGCCGCATGACCGGCTTCTGCCCGGTGATGCTTGTCAGCTGTTCCAGCGCCACATCCAGAAGCTTGGCATTCCGAGATGCCTCACCGACACCGATGTTGCAGGTGATCTTTTCGACCCTTGGTACCTGCATGGGATTGGTGAGCCCGAACTCCTTTTGGAGATCGGCGAACACCGACTCACGATATTTCTCATGTAAGCGCGCCATCGTCCCTCCTAACGGTCGAGAATCGCGCCGTCGACCTTGGCGACACGGACTTTCCGTCCGTCGTCGAGAATCTTGTATCCGACGCGGGTTCTCTTCCCACTGTCGGGCGAAACTACCATTACATTGGACACGTGGATCGCGGCCTCGCGCTCGACGATGCCGCCCTGGACGCGCTTTTGAGGGTTGGGGCGGGTGTGGCGCTTGATCATATGAACGCCCTCCACCACAACTCGCTCGCGGTCGCTGTCCACCTTGAGCACCTTGCCCGTCCGTCCGGCATCCTTGCCGGCGATGACTTCCACAGTGTCGCCTTTTTTGACCTTCATCTCGGCCTCCTAAAGCACTTCGGGGGCCAGGGAGACGATCTTCATGAACCGTCGTTCACGAAGCTCTCGGGCCACGGGGCCGAAGACGCGTGTCCCTACAGGCTCACGCTCGGCGTTGACAATCACAGCTGCGTTGTCGTCGAACCTGATGTAGGAGCCGTCTTTGCGGCGGGTTGCAAATCGGGTGCGGACCACAACAGCCTTGACGACCGCTCCCTTTTCGATTTCCGAATTCGGCACCGCCTCTTTGACGGAACAGACGACGATGTCGCCGATTCCGGCATAACGCGGGGCCGCCGATCCACCGATCTGACGGATGGCTTTCAACCGGCGGGCGCCGGAATTGTCGGCCACGGTTATCATTGTTCCCATCTGAATCATGGTCTTCTCCCCGGCCTACTGTGCCCGCTCGATGACGTTTCGCACACGCCACCGTTTGCGTTTGGACAGAGGACGACACTCCTCGATCAGCACACGATCACCGCGATTGCAGGTGTTTTCCTCGTCATGGGCCATGAACTTTGAGCTGGTCCGCGAAAATTTGCGATAGAGCGGATGCATCACAAGGCTCTCGACCTTCACGACCACCGACTTGTCGGCCTCATTCGTCAGTACAACACCCACCTTGGTGGTCTTGCGCACCGTTTTCTTGACGTCAGTCATGGCTCGCCTCCTGTGCCCGGTTTTCACCCATCACGGTCAGCACACGGGCGATGTCCCTGCGGACCTCACGGATCTTGATCGGGTTCTCGATCTGCCCCGTCGACTTCTGGAACCGCAGTTTGAACAGCTGCTCCTCGAGGTCTCCAAGGGTCTTGTTCAACTCGGGCATCGATCGATCTCGAAGCTCTTTCGCGTTCATTCCGAGCCTCCCCTGGTGACGAACCGGGTCTTGAGCGGCAGCTTGTGGGCCGCCAACCGCATGGCCTCTTTGGCCACATCCGCCGGAACGCCTTCCATCTCGTAGAGAATCCGAGTCGGTTTCACAACGGCCACCCACTCTTCAGGATTCCCCTTGCCCTTACCCATGCGGGTTTCCAGGGGCTTTTTGGTGATCGGCTTGTCCGGGAACACCCGGATCCAGATTTTGCCGCCACGTTTGACATGACGGGTCATCGCAATACGGGCCGCTTCAATCTGGCGGGCCGTGAGCCAACCGGGCTCCAGCACCTGCAAGGCGTAATCCCCGAAGGCAATGTAATTCCCCTTGCGGGCAATGCCTTTGATCTTGCCCCGCTGCTGCTTGCGATGCTTGACTTTCTTCGGCATCAACATTTTTTAGCTCCTCACTTCGCCGCGCGGTTGCGGTTTCGGGCCCGGTGACGTTCACCTCGGTAGACCCATACTTTGACGCCGATGACACCGAAGGTCGTATAGGCAGTCACAAAACCGTAGTCGATATCGGCCTTCAGCGTATGGAGGGGCAAACGTCCCTGCTGATACCACTCGGCCCGGGCGATCTCTGCGCCGTTAAGCCGACCGGCGCACCGGATCTTGATGCCCTGCGCACCGAAACGCAGCGCATTCTCGATCGCCCTACGCATGGCCCGACGGAATGCGATCCGACGCTCCAATTGACGTGCGACATTGCCGGCGATCAGGTGAGCGTCAATTTCAGGACGCTGGATCTCCTGGATGTTGATGTGGATATCCTGGCCGTAGCGGCGCATCAGGTCATCCCTCAACTTATCCACCTCGGCGCCTTTGCGACCGATGATTATCCCCGGCCGGCCCGACAGGATGTTCACCCTCAATTTGTTGGCCGTGCGCTCGATGTCAATGGCCGAAACCGCGGCATTGGCCAGGCGCTCCCGAAGGAAATCCCTCAGCTGCAAGTCTTCATGCAGGAGGTTTGCATACTCTTTTCCATCGGCATACCAGCGCGAGCGCCACGTATTGTTGTATCCCAGACGGAAACCGTAGGGGTGTGTTTTTTGTCCCACTTCGTCCTCCTTAACGCTCGCGCACGTCAAGTTCCACGGTGACGTGGCACATGCGCTTCAGGATCCGGTGCATTCGCACAACTTTCGATGCCGGGCGACCCCTTTTCATGCTGGGTCCACCATCGACCGTAATCCTGGAAATGAACACCCTGTCGACATCCACGCCGGGCTGGCTCTGTTCGAGATTGGCCAGGGCCGACCGGACCAGCTTCTCCACGTCACGCGCCGCGTACTTGGGACTCAGCTGGAGGGACGTCAGGGCGGGTTCGATCGATTTGCCGCGCACAAGACCCGC
>JBDLIO010000095.1:0-7336 GCA_039714865.1 Acidobacteriota bacterium
AACAGGCACGGCGAGGCCTCGCGGCCTTCATCGGCGCCGATCCCGAAGGACTGGCCTTCGTCAACAACGCGACGACCGGCGTCAACACCGTGTTGGCCTCGTTCCCACTGGGCCCGGGCGACGAGGTCATCGTCACCAACCACGAATATCCTGCGTGCCGAAATGCACTGAATGCAACCGCAGCGCGGGTCGGCGCCACTGTCGTGGTCGCCGAGATCCCCTTCCCATTAGCCTCGGCCGAGAAAGCCGTCGAGATCATCCTCGGGAAGATCACCGGAAGGACTCGTCTCGCTCTGCTGGACCACGTCACGAGTCAGACCGCCATGGTGCTGCCGATCAAGACCCTTGTGCAGGAGTTTGAAGACCGAGGCATTCCCGTTCTCGTCGACGGCGCCCACGCGCCGGGCATGGTCGACCTGAAGATCGATGATCTCGGCGCCTCCTTTTACACCGGCAACTGCCACAAGTGGCTCTGCGCACCCAAAGGAGCGGGGTTTCTCTGGGTTCGTGAAGACCACCGAGATACCATCCGGCCCTTGGTCATCAGCCACGGCGCAACGGCGCCACTCGGCGAAACAACCCGTTTTCGCGTTGAGTTCGACTGGGTCGGCACCGACGACCCGACGGCCTACCTTTCGGTTCCCGCCGCGATCGCTGAGCTTGGGTCGATGGTCGAGGGTGGATGGCCCGCCATTCGAAGACGCAACCGGGATCTTGCCCTGAGGAGCCGGGACATGCTCTGTGAAGCTCTGGGGGTCGACCCCCCGTGCCCCGCTTCGATGATCGGCTCGATGGCTGCAATTCCGATCACCGACGGAAGCCCCGAACCGCCAACCTCACCTCTGTATACCGATGCGCTTCAAGATCAGCTGCTTTTCGACTTCTCAATCGAAGTGCCCGTCATCGCCTGGCCCGCTCCACCACAACGCCTGCTGCGCCTCTCCGCTCAGCTCTACAACACCGAAGCGCAGTATCGCTTCCTGGCAGATGCCCTCTGACGCTGTACCTGGACCCGCACCTGTCCCTGCCATCTGAACCGGCCGCTGGCCCTGACACTGAGCCGGCCGGCCACCCCAAAGTCCAAAAGCGCCCCCTCTCCAACGGGGCGTGCGCTTCCGACTCCAGCCTCGGCGCCCCTTGAGGGAAACGGCCGAGCAGGAGTGCGCCTGCGCGCGTCCGAAGGCCGGGGTGCAAATTCAGGGTCGGGGACAGAGGACAGCGACCGGGACAGGTTCAGCCTCAGGTACAGCGTCAGTCTGCAGGTATAGCGTCAGCCTAGAGGTATTCGCTACTGACTAATCCGCGCGTAGAGACAATGATCCCAATAGCGTTCTCGTGCGAAGGCGTTGTCTCGCAGGACCCCTTCCTTTTCAAATCCCAGTTTCTCCAGGACCCTCATCGAGGCGCCGTTGTCAGGATCGATCAGGCCGAAAATCCGGCGAAGTCCAAGATTTTCGAATCCGAAGTCGACGATCGACCGCACGGCTTCGGAGGCGAATCCCTGCCCCCAGTATTCAGGATGGAAACCGTACCCGACCTCGGCGTTGTGATCCTCGGTGCTAATGTCGAACAGGCCACCGTAGCCGACGAACTCCCCGGTCGCCTGCACGCGGCATGTCCACCAGATCGCGGAATGCTCCTCAAAGGCCTCCGCAAAACCCCGCACCTTCTCCATACCCTCCTGGGGATCTTCGAAGAAATCTCGTGGAACAAACCGGAGTGACTGCTCCGAGGAGTAGAACCGGAAGGCCTCGGGAGCATCAGCCGGCTCGAATGGGCCCAGAACCAGTCGACGCGTCGCCATCGTAGGGAATTGCTTGAAAACACCCTCATTGACCGGCATGCCGGCCTCCCTTGCGGTCGTCCAGGTTGATTCGAAAGGCAGCCAGGGCCTGAGGCACACCACGCTCCGGAAGCGCCGCAGCCATGCGCCTGACGGCATCGCCCCATCCCGGCAAGGTGGCCCAGCGGCGGCCGTCAGCCGGCTTGAGGTTACTTTCGGGCGCGGTCAGCGCCTCGGCGAGGTCCGGCCGGCGCCGGCCCAGGGCATCGACCGCAACGGCCTCGATGTCACCTTCACCCTTGAAAAGCGCCAACAGGCCGAACACCTCTTCGTCACCCACCGCAACAAAGCAGGCGGTCCGGCCTCGATTGCCCTGATGCAACTCTTCCAATACGCCCTCGACCAGCGGATGGCCCGACGAGAAGAAATCCAGAGACTCGTTGGTGACGGCCTCGTCCCTGCTGAATGTGCCCAGGAATCGGCTTTCATCCGCCACCCCGGGCAGATTCTCCACCAGGGCCTCTCCGCCGAGGGCGATAAACCACCGTTCCTCGCCTCGCTGCTCCTCAACCTCGAACCCAAAAGCAGCGGCCGCTTCGAGAATGACCTTCTTTGTCAGACCCTCCAGATTCGGAGGAACCCGACCGAGAATTCCATCAGCCATGTCCTGCTTGAAGGGCTCGCGGTGAAGCTGGTGGAATGCCGCCTCCTGAACCCGGGTTCGGGCCGCCTCTGCAGTCTTGAGCACTGTCCGAAAAACACCGACGTCGAGCACCGCGGGGCCATCGACGGCGACCTGCTCGACTTCCCGGCCGATGTGCCGCAATTCTCGGTCAATGCCTCCGAGGCTCTGCTCGAACAGACCCATGGCCTCGTACAATCTGACGACCGCGCCCGCCACTCCCGAGGGGGGCCGGAAGTAGACGATCTCGGTCGGGCGATCGCGGCCGATTCGATCCAGGCGGCCGATCCGTTGTTCAACGACGCCGGGTTGCCACGGCAGGTCGAACAGCACCAAACGACGGCACATCTGAAAGTTGCGTCCCTCGCCTCCGCATTCGGTCGTCAAGAGGATGGACGGGCCGCCCGGCAGCGAGAATTGGGCGACCTCGACATCCCGTCTTCGGGTCGGCAGGTCCTCGTGAAAAAGGGCCACCCGAAGATGGGCACGGCGTTCCAGTGCTGTCTTTATCAGCTCCAGGCTCTCCCGCCTGGCGACGAAAATCAGGGTCTTGTCGCCCTGTCTGCGCCACTCGGGGGCCTGGTCGATCAGGTAGGTCAGGCGGGGATCGTGGCGGCCGACTTCTGCCGCAAGGGCCTCGATCTCGGGGTCGGCCGCCTTCAACAACTTGGGCACCATCGACGGAGCTGCGCACGCCTCGAATACGAGCCTGGCCTTGGCACTCTTGGCAACCGGCGTGTCCGCACCCAAGAGGCGCAAGGCCTGTTCGAGGCGCTCGAACGGCCGCCACTGCGTCTTCTCGATCTCCACCGGCTGGGGCATGCGTGCCGGCCAACCTCCGATGTCCACGGCCCGTGTGGCGCTGGTGCACGGCGGCAGGGGCGCCCGGTCGTCGAGGCGCTCCAACAACTGTTCCTCCCGCCCAAACTCTTCAGGCCGCAGCAACTCCACCAAGCGCATAAAGCCCAGTGCGTCGTCTTCCAGGGGCGTCGCCGTCAGCAACAGGACGTTTCGCCCCTGCTCAGTGATCGGTGCGATCGCCCGGTATGCCGGATTACCGGGATGGCCCTCCGGGCGCTGCAGGTGATGGGCCTCGTCGACAACCAGAAGGTCTATGCCGGCATCAACCGCCATCGTGACAAGTCGTGGATCGGCACACAGGGTTTCGGTCGCAATGACGACCTGGCGGTGGACCTCGAAGGGGTTGAAGGCGCCCACCTGCTCGCGTTCGACGTCGGCGATTCGCTTTTCATCCAACAGAACGAACGCGTGATGATGTTTGCGCCAGAGTTCTCCAAGCCACTGAACCGTCAAGGCATCGGGGGCAACAACCACCGTCCTGTCGGCCCTCCCCGTATGGATCAGGCGGTTCATGATCAGGCAGGCCTCGACGGTCTTGCCAAGCCCGACTCCGTCGGCCAGGAGCCACCTGACCGGATCCGTCGCACACGCCCTTTCGGCGGCGTAAAGCTGGTGGGGATAGAGCCGGATCCTTCCTCCCAGAAATGAACCCAGCCCCTCGGCCTCGCGCACACGCTCCAGGCGGAGTGCGTCGAGACGGTTGAGAAAATGCGCGCCGCTGTCGATATCGCCCCGCTCGAGCCTCTCGACCGGGTTCTCTCGTTCGGGCAGCGGCCACACCGCGACCATCGGGAAGATCCGACCATCTTCCAGTCGGCACCGGTCACCGTCGAGGAGAGCCTCGACCACAACCATCGAGCCATCGTCCTCCAGCCGCGCCGGGCCGCCTTCAGTCACGACCAGGGGAACCAGGGCATCCGTCGAAACCGCAAAACGCAGCCGCTCACCGCCGTCGAGGAATTCCACGACCACATGCCGGGAGTCGCATTCGACGACCCAGCCCGGACCCATCTCCAGATTGAACCGACTCCACACACGATCGCCAAGACTCCACATGAGGGGAATGGTAACTCAACGGGGAAGCAGGTTCAGTGGGCCACGTCTGGGCCAGCGGCAGATGGCAGGGGCCGCACCGGCGACAGCGGGCCGGGGCAGCATCGTTCGGCCTCGACCTCTTTGACCTTTTTGACCCTTTTGACCCAGCGTCTTGCTAGCGATCCAAATGCCCGACATCGGAATCCCCCATCTCGACATTACCGTCGGGGAAGTACTCTTTCCAACGTCGGCTGACGGTTGCGGCGGTCTCGGGATCGCAGAAGAGTTCGTCGGGATAAGCGCCCTTCATTCGTGCGTCGATGACGACCGGCGCCTGATAGCTCAGGTGGTGACGGGCGACCCTGTAACGCGCGTGTACATCGGCGGCCGGTTCGAATCGGGTGAAGGTCGTCCACAAGAACGCCGCTGTCGTCGCAGTCGCCTTGAGGGCATCGTCGACGACGACGACCAGCGGCCATTGTTCAAAGGCAGGGTGTTCGGCAGCCCTGGCGGCAAACTCAGGATCGTCCCCGTGGGATGGACCGGCTATCACGACGCATCCACCGCAAAACACACGGGCCTCGTTCATTCCCTTCGGCGCCTCGAGCGCCTGAAACTCGCGGGGCAGATCCCGGACCTTCTCGCCAACCCCGAGCCACACCCCCTTGGAACCCAGGTTGACCTCGGGGCCCGAATAATCCAGCGTGTCCATCGACAGATTGGAGATGATGAAGAGATCGGTCTCGGGACGAGTCCTCTCCAACACACATTCCAGGGTCGCCTTGAAATCCCTGAGGTCCACCGGACGGTCGGTCAGGAGCAGGAATTTGGTCAGACTGAGTTGGCCCTCACCGAGAATCCTGAAGGCCGAGGCCATCGCTTCTCTTCGGTATCGTTCGTTGACGACGGCGGCGCCCAGTGCGTGGTAGCCGGTCTCACCGTAGGACCAGAGGTCTCGGACGCCAGGCATCACCAGAGGAAACAGCGGGGCCAGCAGTTCCTGCAGCTGGTCACCGATGAAGAAGTCCTCCTGCCGCGGCTTGCCGACAACGGTTGCCGGAAAAACTGCGTCTCGGCGCCGGGCGACGGCCTCGACCTCGAAGATCGGATAGGGGTGCCGCAGCGAGTAGTATCCGTAGTGGTCTCCGAAGGGTCCTTCAGGACGCCTCTCGTCAGCCGGTACCCGGCCGATCAGTGCGATCTCCGCCTCGGCGATCAGGGCGTGAGCTCCCGGCCCCGAACACCGGCGCAGGCGGCCTCCTGCCAGCAGCGAGGCCAGCATCAGTTCGGGCACGTTCTCCGGCAGAGGTGCGATCGCGGAGAGGATCAGCGCCGGCGGCCCTCCCAGAAAGATCGTCACCGGGAGCGCTTGACCGGCGGTCTCGGCGGCGTGGTGGTGGAACCCCCCCCCTTTGCCGATCTGCCAGTGCATGCCCGTCGTAGCCCGATCGTGGATCTGGAGCCGGTACATCCCGAGATTTGAGCCCCCGTTTTCCGGGTGCTCGGTGTAGACCAGGGGCAAGGTGACAAACGGCCCACCATCCTCAGACCACGAAGTCAGGGCCGGCAATCGGCCGAGATCGGGCCGACGGTCAACGACCTCCACGACCGGCCCCGACCGAACCGAGCGCAATCCCGTTCTCAGGGCTGCGCCCAGGAGATCCCTCGACCGCCAGACATCACCGAGAGTCGGGGGCATCGCGGTTTGCAGCTGCTCAACCACCCGTCGGACCAAGGCTGCCGGCCGGCGCCCGAACGCCATCTCCGCTCGCCCCGCGGTCCCAAAGAGATTGGTCGCCACCGGAAGATCGGCGCCCTCGACCGCAGTGAACAGCAGGGCCGGCCCATCGGCGGCGATGACCCTGCGGTGGATTTCCGCAACCTCGAGTTGCGCCGACACCGGGCACTCGACGACGGCGAGCTGACCACTGCGTCGCAGTGCCTCGAGAAATGACCCGAGATTCGGAAAATCCATCCTGAACTCCATTCAACCGACGAGATTCACTGCAAGATGGTAACAGGGAGGCTGGTGCTGGAACACTGATACCTAATAGCTAATAGCTGAAAGCTGGAAACTTCACTATACTTGCAGGAGGGGAGTTCACAACTCGGAAACATGAAGGATCTTGACAAGGCCCGTGTTGGAACCGGTGCAGACTGGTTCGAGGCTCTCGGCGAATCTGTGGCTTTCGCCGTCTTCGTCTATCAGGGAGATCAGTTCCTCTATACCAACGCCGCGACGGCTCAGATTTCCGGTTTCTCGCCCGAAGAGCTGGCTTCGAAGAATATCTCCTCAATTCTTGAGCCCTCGGCCGCAGCACTGTTGCCCAAATTCGATCGGGAATTGGGCGTCTTCCCTCCCTTTGAACACCCGATTGAGATCCCCTTTCAATCCAAGGACGGAGTCAGTGGCTGGATTGCGGTCACCAACGCCCACGCGCTGAGAGATGGCGCGATCATCGGCATCGGAACGGCTGTCGACATCACACAACGAAAAAACGCCGAGGCCACTGCCGACCGGCGGTTGCGTTTGGAAAACTCCCTGACCGAAATCTCACACCGTTTTCTGGCCCTCGGAGCCGAAGAGCTGAATGACGGCGTCAGTTTCGCCCTGAAAACCCTGGGATCAGCCGCCGGTACCGTGTGCACCTTCATCATCCTGCTCGACGACGACCAATGGTCAATCACCGAGGGATTTTGGCGCCACCGTGGCGAATTCTCCCATGACGAATCGCACAGCCGAACTCTCGAAGATTACGGTCTAGTACGGGATGACCTGATCAGTCACGACGTATTGATGATCTCGGACTCCGCTCCGGCCATGCTGAATACCGGTTGTCAGTGCTGGACTCTCGAGTCCGGCAAGTCGTTTGCCGCCATTCCTCTGGTCTCCGGCGGTCGTTTGATCGGCGTCCTCGGCCACACCTGGGCCGAAAATCCGCCACCGGTCGATGACGACGATCTGCGCTTTCTCC
>JBDLIO010000096.1:0-7308 GCA_039714865.1 Acidobacteriota bacterium
ACGAGGCCGTGACAGCGATCGTCCAGCGTGTCGCCTCGATTCCCCCTCAGCCATTTTTCGAGCACCCGGGCGGGCTTCCAGGTGTGCGACGGTGCGGGTTGGCACGAATTCGCGCCCTTCCACTGGGGCAGGATTTTCGAAACCCAGCGATTGGCGTCGTTGAATTGCTCGAACAAGCGGGAGTTGACCGTCGGCATCAGCCAGGCGATCTCGGTTGCCGTGAAAAGGTTCTGGTCCGGGACTTCGAGGTGGTCTTCGGTCACAAGGTAGTTGATGCAGAACGTCCGTCTGGAATTCAGGAGGAAGACCTTCTTGAAACCCATCAGGAGCACCCGGCAGATCCAGAGTCGTCCGGGTGAGGTGATGACGAAGAAATCGACGTCGTCACCGCGGGAAAAGACGCCTTTGGAAAGGGTTCCGCTGAGAGCGACGCCCCGGACGAACGGGAATCGTGCGATCAACCGTGAGCGCCGGAGGGCTCGCGGCATGACGCTCCGGGCCCGGGCCTCCGCTTCGGTTCTCTCCTCGATCAGGGTCGGATCACCAAGGTGAACCCAGGGACCATCACGGATGACCAGTCCCTGGTCGACCAGAGAGGCGACCTCGGATTCCAAGACGCCCTGATCGGGCCAGGGCACTTCCGAAACCCGGTACAACTCTTCGATGCTGAGCGGAAAGTGAAAGAGATCGTAATAGAGCATGCTGCGCAGAATAGCCCGCCGATGGCGGTCGGCCTCGGCGGCTTGCGGCGACGGTGCGTCGCCATGGGAGGTGACAGGGACGTGCTCGAGCATTGTGACCCGGAATTGTATCGGGCCATGGAGAAGTCTGTCCACGGATTCCTTTTTGGGTTCGATCACGGGTGTCTGGTAGTTTGAGGTATGGCAACACGGTCTGTCTGTGACCACGGCCTGGTCTTGGCGCCCGACCTGCTCGGTCGATTGATGCCGCCTTTACTCCGGTTGATCACCTACTACGGATTTGCGGCGCTCTATTTTTCGTGGTTGACGTCACGGCGGTCCGGCGCCACTCCTGGAAAACGCTGGCTTGGAATTCGGGTCGTGCGGGTTGACAACCGGCAACTCAGCCTCCTCGAGAGCTTCGAAGGCTTCGTGGGGTATTTCCAGATTCCGGCATCTTTCGGCACCGCTATTCTCGATTTCTGGCGTGATGCCAACCGCCGTCTTCCGTACGACCGTTTGTCGGGAACGATCGTGATCAGGAAGTGACCCCTCAGCGTAATCTTCGGACGATGTTGATGGCAGGCGGAGCCCTCTGCATCGGATTGGTCATCGCGGTCCTGATGGTCCTGGTGATGGTTGAGATCAGCTACCGCCTTCAGTTCCCCGACCCCCACAGGGCAGAATTCGAGGCCTTCAATCCGGACTTGGAGGTTGGAGAGGGTGCACACTCAACCCTCCTGGCCCTCGGTGACAGCTTCACCGCCGGGGCGAAGAGTTGGCCCCGTGCCCTGCAGGCAACACTTGGTGAGGGATGGCGGGTGGTCAACGCCGGTATCGGCGGAACGACGATCACCCACGCGGGTTTGATGGCCCGAAAGAGGATCCGCCAGTTCGACCCGGATGTCGTCGTGTACCAGACCTATGTCGGCAACGATTTGCTGGACCTCGGGCATCCCTCGACGACGCCGGGGGTCGGCCTTGCCAGGAGGGCCTACTGGCGGCTCGTCGATTCCGGCGCATTCGCACCGTGGTATCTCAACCACCGGGCGGCGGGTCTGGCTGCCGGGAGACCCTTCGATCCCGAGGAGGCCGCGGCGGCAGTGGCCGCCCCCTTTTCGGTCGACCATTATTCGCCGAGGGACCGGTGGCTCTCCCGACTGGATCCTCACCACGTCGAGCGGCAGGTCCTTCTCGAGGGACCGTCGATGGTGGCTGCATGGCGGCAGTACCGGAGGGGCCTGAGCCTTCTGGTGGAGCGGTGCCGAGTGAATGAGGCAGACCTGGTGATACTGGTCGTTCCCCACTGTATCCAGGTCGCTCCGGTCTATCGGGAGCGTTTCGCTGCAATGGGCGCCAGGTGGTCCGACGCAAAACTCTTGGTCCGATCACCGACCCCATTCGTTACCAGGGTTCGTGAGGCCCTCGGCGATCAGTCCTCCATCCGCATCATCGATCCCCTGAGGGCCATGCAGCGGGCAGAAAGAGGCGGAGTCCGGCTCTACTCAACCAACGACCCCCATCTGACTCCGGAGGGGTCCCGGTTCTTGGCGTTGGAGGTTGCGGCGGCCATCAGGAATTGACTGGATGGTACAGAAAGAAGCTACTCGGAATAGACATCCCACTCGCCGAAAGATCCCGCCTCGAAACCCGAGCTGAAAAATTCGCAGACCGAAAGCTGGGAGGAAAATGACTGCTGCAGCCACGGGTCGAACAGGATTTCGCCGCCGGCGTCGAACCAGATCGTGTCTCCTGCGCCCGGGCCCTCGCCCGACGGTCCGGTGATATCCCCCCACCAGATCCACCGCGCATCGACCGTCACGGCGTTCGAGAGAGTCATCCCGGTCGAGTTGCCGACAATGTCGTTGCACCGGGCGATGAAGGGGCCGCCTCCGCCCAAGCCCGTGAACTCAACAGCCGTTGTGCCGTTGTTTTGAAAGACATTGCGTCGTATCCATACGCTTTCGATATCGACGTTCTGCCGGTTGACCACAAGGCCGTTCAGGGCATTGTCCTCGGCGTTCGAGTCGATGACGATCAGCGGTCCGACATCGACGTCCACCTTGAAACCCTCTTCGAGGCCGGCGTTGGAGACGGCATCTTTGATCAGAACCGAACCGATCGTATCGTCGATCCGAAGGCCGGTCCGGTCGTTGGCGTTGGTCACGGTTCCCGACACCAGGACCGGTCCCGTCACGTGATTGATGATGATGCCGTTGCCGCCATCGGCAAGGCCATTTGAGTTGGCGGTGCAATCGATGACCGTCACCTCGTCGATTCTGTCGGGGTCCTGCCAGAAGAGGGCAAAGCCAGATCCGTTCTGATTGCCGTTGGCGATGCAGTTCTCGACGTGGAGGATGCCGGGGCAGTCAACGGCGAATCCACTGTCCCCGTTGGTGTCGGCCCTGGCTCCGACGATGGTTACGTCGCCGTTGACTCTGAGATCGAACCCGTCATCGATGTTTCCATCGGCCTCGCCGCCGGTAATCTCGATGCTGCCCGTGACGCTGGTCTCCGGAGAGACGCCGTCCCAGCCGTTGTTATTGACCGTGCAATTGGTGATGACGATGGGCCCGCTGAGGTTGCGGATGCGCACACCGCTGTCGCTGTTGCTGTGTCCGTTGTTGCTGATCGTCGTATTGACGAGGGTCGCGCTCTCCGCGAGGTCGGCCCCGTCCCAGTTGACGTCGATTCCCTGAGTGGCGTTTCCGGTGATCACCGAGTTGCTTACTGAGATTGATCCGGAAATCTCAGCGGACAATCCGGCGCGGTCATTGTCTGTCACCGTGGCGCCGCTGACGGTGTTGGCGCCGGCCGTCTGAAAGTCGATACCTTCGAGGGTGTTGCCGGTGGTCGTGGGATTGATCAAATCCACAGGGCCGATCATGTTGGAAACCAGGATGCCGGTTTCGACGTTATCGTTGGCGGCACAGTCGGTCAGGGTCGCCGTCGACGGGCCGTCGAGCTGGATGCCGGTTCGGCCGCTGCGGTCGGCGGTGCATCGCTCCATCGTCACGGGGCCGGTGGCGTCGATGACGAACGCCGTGTAACCGCAGTCGTTGGCGGTGACATCGAGCAAGATCACCGGTCCTGTCTGGTCGACGTAGATGCCGGACGAGGTTGCCGCCGAGAAATCGATGCCCTCGACCGTCAGGGTCCCCGGGAAAATCGATGTGATCAGACCTCGGCCGGTCCCCGGGTTGACCAAGACCGTACCCGGCCCGCCGGCCGCTACAAGGGTCAGATCACCGAGGGGGTTCATATTCTGCGGCACGATTTCTTCGGGATAGGTGCCCGGACCGATGCTGATGGTGTCGCCGGGTCCTGATTCCTCAACAGCGGCCTGGATCGTGCAGCATGGGTCGCAGGTCGAATCGCTGCAGCCGGTAGGTGAGACATGCCATGTTGTGGCCGACAGCGGGAAAGAAAACGAAAGAATCATTATCAACGCAATAAATACGTGACAGAGTCTCATTCTAGGCCTCCATTTTGCTCATCCCAATGTTAGCACAAAATCTTGGCGTTTCCGTAGGTCATCTGTCCGGGTGGTTCTCGATTTTCAAGGCCGTTGTACAATGTGGCGAGCGCAACGGTGAGCGATCAGCACATACCTCGGGACTGTCGAGATCTCTGGCTGCTGTCGAGCTGTCATGGACTGGCTTCTACCCACCTGCGTTTCGGTCCGGGCACGTACATACTCGGCTCTGCAGAAGATGCGGACCTGCGACTGCCGCATCCCACAGTGTCGAGGCGCCACGCGAGGATCACCTGCAACGAGCACGGTGTGACCATCGAGGATCTCGGGTCGGCCAACGGCACCGCAGTCGATGGTCAGAAGATCGATTGCAAGGTGAAGATCTCGGCAGAAACAACCATCGGTTTCGGCGAGGTCGTGGTCATTCTCGGTTCAGCGGACCCAGATGGTGTGGCGACACCTGGGCCGAGATCACCGGTGAGCGAGCGAGACGCCGAGCTGCTGGGATCCACCACCATCGGTTTCCTGCGCTCCGAAGGTCTGGAGATGGAATTCGACCGTGGCGATGTCATCATCCGTCGCGGACAGAGTCAGAACTCGTTTTACGTGGTGTTGGACGGCGAGGTGGAGATCTACCTCGAGGAGGGCAAGGCGCAGCGCCGGTCTCTGGCTCGGTTGAGTGCTGGAGCTACCTTCGGCGCAGAGTCGATGTTCGCCGGGGAGGGCGCGGCGGTCGATGCCGTTGCCCTCAGCGGGGTCAGGCTCCTGCAGTACCCGGCTTCTGCCGTTGACACTGCGCTCAGGGATTCAGCCTCGCTGCGTTCGAAGCTGCTCGGCGGTATGGCGCGGCACATCCACCACGCCACAGATGACGCCCTCGACCTGCTCAAGAGTACAGAGGTCATCACGCGGCTCGTTCAAGGGGACGACGAATCGGTCCCTCTGGTTGCGGTGTCTGCGCGCATGCGTTCCGTTAAGAAACGAATCGAGCGCTGTGCCTCCGTCCGGTCCCCGGTTCTCGTGCTCGGCGAGCCCGGGACCGGCAAGACCCTCGCGGCCCGGCTCATTCACGAGGCCTCGGCGCGCTCGAATGGACCTCTGATTGCAGTGAGCTGCCGGCAGCTCGCCCCCGAAGATGCCGCCGAACTCATCCTCGGTGCGGCCAACTTGAGAGAGTCAGACTCGGATGTGCGCGGCAGTGGAGGAGTGCACTTCGCCAATGGAGGCACGCTCATTCTTCGCGATCTCGACACGCTGCACGAGTCCGTGCAGGACATTCTCGCGAACTACCTCTCGAGGGTGCAATCATCATCGAACGGGACCCTTCCCGATACCAGGATCGTAGCCACCACACGCTCTTCTTCCGGTGATGCCGAGGCTGGAGGCGGGCTGAGTCCGAAGCTCATGAAGTGCTTTGGAGACGTGGTCCACCTCCCCCCACTGGCCGATCGGCCGAAGGACATCCTTCCCCTGGCGGAGGCGATGCTCGGCCGCTCCGGTGGGGAACCGGCCCGTCTCACGGAGACGGCCCGCCATGCGCTCGTGGCGATGCCGTTCAGGCGCAACAACGTGGCCGAGCTGCGCGAGGTGGTGGACCTGGCGGCGCGCATTTCGGACGCTCGGGAGATCCGAGCGGAGCACATCCTGGCCGGCGCCGGGGAGGAAGGCGTCGTGCCGGGGGTGGACCTCACCGGCAGTCCACTGGTGAGGTTCGTCTCGAGGCCGACTGTGCTTCGGTTGCTTCGAATTTCCTCGGCGGTCGGGTACGGGGCAGTGATCCTCCTCTGCCTCATCTTCGCCTCGACCACACTGGGGTTGGTGGCCAACTCCGCGATCTGGGCCGTCTGGGAGCCCGTGGTCTTCGGCCTCTTCCTGCTCGTTGGGCCGGTATGGTGCACCGTCTGCCCCCTCTCCCTTGTCGGACGGGCCGTGAAGCGCGTGAGGTCCCTCTGCCGTCCTGTCCCCAATTGGATGGTCGTTCACGGCCCCTGGTTGACGATCGTCGGATTTGTCTTGATCGTGTGGTCCGAGAGGGTATTCCACATGACTAAAAACCCGACAGGGTCAGCGGTGATGTTGGCCACGTTGATGGCCGCGGCTGCCATCTTCGGTTTGATCTACCGGAGAGAGGTCTGGTGTCGCCATCTCTGTCCGCTGGGGCGGCTGGCGGTTGTCCTCGCTCCTGCTTCTCCCCTCCAGGTGATCGCCCAGCGGAGGGTTTGCGCCGCGTCTTGTCAGACCCATGAGTGCTATAAGGGCAGTGCGACGATCCCGGGCTGCTCGGTGTATCACCACCCCCTCGAGACCGCTCAGGCCCATCACTGCAAGCTCTGCATGGATTGTCTGCACTCGTGCCCCCACGGCTCGGTGCGCATTGAGGTGCGAGTTCCCCTGCGAGCCATATGGAATCTCGACTCCAACTCTTCGGGTGTAGCCCTCTTTGGGTATGCAGTGTCGCTCCTGGCCCTCGCGCTGCTGCTGTCGGTCCGCTTTCCCGACTGTGCCAGGCCGGCGCCGTTCACGATCGCCTGTCTCCTTTCAGTCCTGGTGGCGGTGGGCATGCAGCGAACAATCGGCCGGCTTGCGGGTGGCGCACACGGCGGCGCGGTGTGCGCGACTCAGGTGGGGTTTGCATTGATGGTCCTCGGGTGGGGTGTGCTGATCATGTCGCAGCTCACAAATATTTCGATGCTGGCCGGCAGTCGGATCGTCCTGAGTCGCAGTGAGCTGATGCCTGCCTGGGCGCCCAGCGGGCTCGCGGGCCTCGTGGTGGCGCAGCTCATGGTGCTCGCAGCGACGACCGCAGCTTCCCTCTTTGCCCTCCGCCACATCCGCCTCGCTGCCGCCGCCTCTCCGGATGCGCCGTCGATGGCCCGATGGCGGGTTGTGCAACTGGTCTTCGTGGTGTACTCGGCGGTGGCGGTGTTCTTGATTGTGTGACCTGCTCGGAGCGCGTACCGTATTGGCCCTCTGAGATTCACGATTTGGTGGAGGCCTGCTAAAAGGGCCAATCCGGCCCACGCTCCTAGCTGTTGCGCTTCGCGCAGTTGGTTTTTGTTGAATATTCTGGAAATGAAGTGAGTTGGAATCGGACCGCAGGGGTTGTCATGGACCGGGATCGCGCAACCACCACCCCGGAGAGCCGCTGAGGCG
>JBDLIO010000097.1:0-7265 GCA_039714865.1 Acidobacteriota bacterium
GAGCGCCTCAGTGATGGAAGCCGGGGCCGGAGGTCACGTCGGCCACCCTTTGCTTCAGCTCGTGTATGACGCCGGTATTCGAACCGAGTTTCTGCCGCCAGTGATTTTCCTCGGAGTGGGGGCCTTGACCGACTTTCGTCCGCTTTTGGGACGGCCTATCACCTTTTTGTTGGGTGCGGCCGCCCAGTTGGGAATCTTCGTTGCTGCGTTGGGCGCCTTCTATATTTTCGGCTTTTCCATCACGGAATCAGCCGCCATTGGCATTATCGGCGGTGCGGATGGCCCGACCTCAATCTTCTTGGCCGCAATTCTGGCGCCGCACCTTCTCGGTGCGATTGCCGTTGCGGCGTACAGCTACATGTCGTTGGTGCCGATCATCCAGCCGCCAGTGATTCGGCTTCTGACGACGTCCAGGGAACGGGCGATCGACATGCCGCAGGTCAAAGATGTTTCGAAGACCGCGGTGGTTCTCTTTCCGATTGTTGTTGCAGTCCTATCGGCGTTGGCGATTCCCGCGTGCGCACCGCTCGTCGGCATGCTGATGTTCGGCAATCTCCTGAGGGAAAGCGGTGTGACCGACCGGCTCTTCAAGACTGCCGGTGGTCCGTTGATCAACATTGTCACGATCTTCCTTGGGATCGCGGTCGGGGCGACGATGACTGGTGTTACCTTCTTGCAGCCTCAGACGTTGTTCATCCTGGCGCTCGGAGCGGTAGCGTTCTCTCTCTCGACATTCGGTGGGGTCCTGTTCGCCAAGATCCTCAATCTCATCCTGCCGGAGGGCCGCCAGATCAACCCGTGCATCGGGGCGGCCGGGGTGTCCGCCGTGCCGATGGCAGCTCGGGTGGTCCAGGATTTCGTTTCAAAGGAAACTGACGGACGGGTCAACCCCCTGATGGCCGCCATGGGACCGAACGTCGCCGGAGTGATCGGCTCGGCTGTGGCTGCCGGTGTGTTCCTTGCGCTTTTGAAATGACGAATCCACCTTCGGCGCAGCGCTCTAAATTTCGACGGAAACGAAGTCGTTGTACTCGGCAAAATTCTTGACGAACTGCTGGGCCAAATACCTGGCTTTCGCGTCGTAGGCCTCTTTGTCACTCCACGTGTTTCTCGGTATCAGGACCTCTTCGAGACCGACTGAAGTCAGATTTTTGGTTGCCATTTCTTGGAGCCTTCTGATCATTTGACTGCCTGCACATATTTGCAGGTCACCGCGCTACCGATCGCAACATCTCCTCGCGAGGTGGGGGCGAGGTGGTGAAGGCCGCGAATTGGGCCATGCCCTGGAAGGCCAGCATTCTCAACCCGTCGATGACGACGGTGCCGGCATCTTCGGCAGCGGTGACCAGGGCGGTCTTTCGATCGTCGCGGTAGACCATGTCGACGATTGCTCCCGCCATCCCAATCTCGCTCTGATGGAAAGCAAGGGCATCATCGTCGTTGTGACCCAGGGGTGTCGCGTTGACCAGGATCTCGGCTCCCGCGCGGTCGTCCGGATCACACCAGCCCAGGCCGAGGGAGTCAGCCACTTCTCGCGCCGTGTCGGCATCTCGACTCCGCAAGACGACCTCTGCACCGGCAAGATGCAGCCCCACCGCAGCCCCCCGGGCTGCCCCGCCGGCCCCCTCCACCAGCACGGTGGCGCCGACCGGATTCACTCCTGCGGCCGTCAGGCTGCCGACCACTCCATCGGCATCGGTGTTCTCGGCGATGATCCTGTCGGGTTTCAGAAGAAGGGTGTTGGCGGCGCCCGCTCGTTGAACTCTGGGCGCGTTTTCGGTCGCCATCTCGGCGGCCATGATCTTGTAGGGGGTTGTCACTGCCCACCCGTAAGCCGGGAGGCCCAGTCGGTCGAACAGAGTCTTGCCGAACGGAGTGAACAGCTGCACGAGTTCATCCGGGTCCGGGACCGAAATCGGCAGCATTACGTCGGGAATTCCGGATGCAGCGAAGGCGGCCCCGTGAAGTGTCGGGCTCAAGCTTTTGCTGACGTCGGCGCCGACGACCCCAAACAGCCGGCGGGGAGGACCATTGAGGTGGCCCACAGCGGCGTTCATTCGCCCTGGAGTCTGCTGCCCTGGTGCAGCGGGAGCGTCGGCCGACCAGGCGGCAAATCCGATCGGTGCACCCAGGAGAGGCGCCAGGTATCGGCTCGCGGCGCCGATCGATCCCATCGCGAAAGCGATCAGCCGGTAGCGGTCACGTTTTTCCCGAGTCGCCAGGGGGGTCGAAAGACTCAGGATCCGCTCAAGGTCGCCGAGAGAACGTGCGGTTGGGACAATCTTTGCCAAGGCAACGGGTTCGGCGAGCATGGCAGCGGCGATTTCAGTCAGATTCTCGGGGGTTCTCTCGGTGTCGTGCCAGGAAAGAACCACTCTTTCCGGGGGGAGACCCAGTTCATGGATCAGATTCCGGTCTCTGGCCCATTCAAGATCTACCAGGTGAGCACCTCCCTCGACTGCCCTTCTCAATATCGAGCCTCGGTCGCCGGGATCGTCAGGGCCTTGCCCCCCCTCGGCTTTCGACCGGAGGGTTGCCAATACCGGGAGGGGAGTCGAAGCGACGGCCGTCGCAACGTCGGCAGCCGGGAGAAGGTCGAGTCTGAGTTCAACGACATCGGCACCATCCGGCGGAGTGCCGAGGTCTTCCAAAAACCCGGCCGAAGAGAACGAGTTCATACTGGCGATCCACTGCATAGGAATAGGGTAACACCGGGTGGGGAGGGGAGGGAGGGGTCGAAGAGGTCAAAAAGGTCAAATGGGTCAAGGAAGGGGTTCACGCTTCGCTGTCGTCGCTGGGTGGGATCATGCCCTGGATCACATCAGGTTGGGGGGTTTTCTCGTATGATGAATCAATGACGGAGCGAATCTCGTCGATGGGGCCGGACCAACTTCTCGCCGTTGCCGAGAGTGAAGGCCTGGACGACCGGCAGGCGATCGAGATTCTCAGGAATCCCCACTGCTCGGCTGAAATGGCCGAACGCGTGGCCGGTCATCCGCGGCTTCTGGGGTCGGACCGGATTCGGCGGTTGGTCTGTGCTGTTCGGGGCATGCCGACGCCGCGGGTCGCTGACCTGGTGGGGACCCTGCCCTGGCTTGGGTTGCTGCAATTGGCCCAGGATCCGAAGACACCGCCAACGGTTCGAAGAATGGCCGAGCGACGCCTATTGCTGAGATTGCCGAAGCTGACACTGGGCGAGAAAATTGGTCTGGCCCGGCGAACTCATCGAGCCCTTTATGGGCCATTGGTCGCGACAGCCGATGCCCAGGTGGTCGTCGCCTTGCTTGAGAATCCGAGGCTGACGGAGACCGACGTGGTGGAGTTTCTGAATTCCGGCAACCCGCATCCTATGCTGTTCTCCGCCGTGCTGCGAAGCCCTCGGTGGGCGCCTCGTCGGGGCATTCGGATGGCAATGGCCAGAAACCGGTCGACGCCGCTGCCGGTTGCTCTGTCGGCTTTGGCGGAACTGGGGCCTGGAGAGCTCAGGGGATTGGCAGAAGACCCAGGGTTGCCCGAAGGGGTGCGGAACGGAGTGCTTGGGTTGTTGAAGAAGAGGGGTAACATCTTGGGGAAAACGGTGTTATGATCGAATCGTATGGGTGTTCCCTCGCCGATGATGAGAGTGGTTCCGCAAATGGCTGTGCGTGGCCGATGACGAATCGCATCCAACTCGCGCATCCCGAGACCCTGGGCGAGGAGTTGAGGGCTCAGCGCGAAAAGGCGGGAGTGGACCTCCCGGCCATTGTCGAGGAGACCAAAGTGTCACGGCGCCTTTTCGAGGCTCTCGAGAGTGGGCGGTATCACCTGTTGCCCGAGAAGGTGTTTTGCAGAAATTTCCTGCGACAATACCTTCGAATGATCGGCAGCGACGAGCTGCCGTGGCTTGAGGATTTCGATCGGGCCTGGGACCGTTTTGAGATGTCCTCGGGCATTTTCAGACAATTGACAGTTGAGGATTCACCGGAACCCGGATTCAACTGGCGGCTGTGGATGCCTGTTTTCGCCGGGGCGCTTGTCATACTGGCATTGCTGCTCGTCGTCATCCTCAGTTCTCGGTCTCGGGAAGTCTTGCCGCCGGATCCCAGGCGGTCCTCCGCCGAGCGAGCGACCCCGGTCAGAACCTTGTCGACGCCGACACCTTTTGCCGTTCGAAATACTCCCTTGCCCGTCGAGGCGCCGGAAACGGCAATGATGGTGAATGCCGTTGTCCGCGTTCGGGAAGGCGGGGAATGCTGGATTCATTTCCGTGACCGCGAAGGCACGACCGGTCAAGAGCTTCTCTTCGGCGGCACGACCCGAGAACTTGAGCTCGCGGGACCGGCGCTGTTGACTCTGGGAAATGCCGACGCCGCCTCGATCATCGTCGCAGGCCGCGAGTACTCCGATCTGGGAGGAGCTGGTCAGGTGGCGCATTTCGAGGTGGGCACCTCGAGTCTGACTCTTCTGGAACCTGGATCCGATGGCAGCTGAAGACACCATCAATACTGCTGAAAAACTGATCGAAGGCATCCTTGCGGGGAAAGTGCCGAGGCAGGTAAGGCTGTTTGCCGCGCAGGGGTTGCTGCCGGTTTCGAGAGAGGACCTCTTCAGGCTTCAGTTGGTACTGTCGGCCGACCCGGACCCGGAGTTGGCTGCAACAGCATCCCGTTCTCTGTCCGAAATTCCGGCTCAAGTCCTGATCGATTGGATCAGGAACCAGCCCGTCGATCCCTTGGAACTCGACTTGTTGGCCAGGGTCCGGAATGAGCAGGAGATCTGGGTAACCGTAGCTCAGCACCGAAATGTAGGCGACGAGACTTTTCGGATGTTGGCGTCTCACGGGGCAGAAACGATCCAGGATGTCATCATCACCAACCAGGTCCGAGTCCTTGACTGCCTCGAGGTACTCGAAGATCTCAAGGCAAATCCACAGGTGTCCCAGGTCGTGTTGCGGCGTGTGCGAGAGTTCGAAGAAGAGTTCATCGAAAAGGCAGCGGCGGAAATTGCCTTGACCCCCGACAGTCAGGCAATCGAGGAGGACGCGGAGAGGGTCAGCATTCAAGGGGCTCTCGAGGCACTGCGTGCGATCGGGGCGCATATCCCCAAGGAAGAAGAGTTCCCGTTCGCTCAAGACAGTGATCTCGGTCTTGAGGAGAAGGAGCATGATCCCAACCAGAGCGTCATCGGCAAACTGCTCAACCTGACTGTCAAAGAGAAGATCCTGTTGGCGATGAGGGGGTCCCGCGAGGAACGGGGAGTCTTGATCAACTCTCGAAATCGCCTGGTGATGCGAGCGGTCCTTGCCAGTCCGAAACTCAACGACGGAGAGGTCGAGCGCTTTGCGGGTTCCAAGAGTGTGTCGGACGAGGTCATCCGAATTATTGCCTCCAATACCAAGTGGCTTCGCCATTACCCGATCGTTCTGGCGGTCGTGCAGAATCCAAAGGCGCCGGTCCAGAAGGCAATTCGTCTGTTGAATCAGCTGAGCCGCAGAGATATCAACCGACTCTCAATGGACAGAAACGTAAACCCAATCGTTCGAAGACAGGCTAAGAACCGCCTCGAAAAGATGCAACGTTGAATGGGACGTGGGGCTGTGGTAAAAAATACACGGATCATGATTTCGGGGTAGAATCTTACTTCTATGAAGAATATGCAGAAAACGACTCATTATGAAACACTCGGAGTCGAGCCTGGCGCGAGCGAGGCGGAAATCCGTTCGGCCTTTCGACAGCTCGCCAAGGAGTCCCATCCAGACCAACTGGAAGGCGACGCTCGGCAGCGTGCTGAGAGGGATTTCCAGGCGGTCACCGAAGCATTCAACGTTTTGACTCGTCCGGATCAACGGGAAAAATACGACAATGAGATAGCTCAGGGCGTTTCGTCTGTTGGGGGCATGGACCCGCAGGAGATTTCCAAACGCCTGGCGGCGAAGGGTGCCGAAGCCTTCAAGGAAGGGCGATCAACCGAGGCGATCGGTTATCTCAGGCAGTCCCTGGATCACGATGAAAAGCAGGCCCGAGCCCACTATTTCCTCGGCCTGACGTTTTCAAAGCTGGCGGGAAAAGGCCGGGACGGGCTCAGACACCTGGAACGGGCGACCCAGCTTGAACCCAACAACACGACCATGAAGGCCGAAACCGCTGCGGCTTTTCTCAATGCCGGCATGAAGAGTCGAGCTGAACGCATGGCGTCAGAGGTTCTCGGCCTCGACCCCACAAACGCCAAGGCGATGTTGATCATCGAACAGATCCAGAGTGCTGGAGGCAGAGGGCGGGGTGGGTAACTCCCCCGCCATCGCCGTCACCATCTCCATCGCCGCCGCCATCGATGCCGCTGAATTGAACATTGAGTTGTCGGTCGAACATGGATTTATATACCCCAGCTGATAGGGAAACTACTGTTTGAAGATCAGGATCTCGCCCCGTCTCGATATCGCTTAACAACTCAAGTTTGCGGGCTTCAGGAACGGGTGGATTCTCTAAATTAATAATATCAGCAACAATCGTCGTGGCTGGTGTTACATTTTCACCGGAGATCCTATCGCCCGCTGATCGACCTTCTGTACTCAAGAAGGTAGAAAGCGTGAGTCTTGGAATATCAGGGGGACTGCACCTGAGATAACCTTCATTGTCCGGCGACACAAGGATGCTGTAATTTCCGTTCGCATCGGCCACGGTTTGGCCGGCTATATCACCATTCATCTCATAAAAGGCGCATACTGCTTTAGCGATAGGAGAGTTTAACGCCCCGTCGTCAATTTTTCCAGAAATCGTTACCTTTGATGGATCACCACCACTACTACCACCACCACATCCAAACATCGCGAGCATGAAAGCGAGTGCAATAATGATAACGATTGCCTTGTTGAGCGAATCCGGGAAAATGCTCCTCTGTATCATATTGGGCTCCTTTCATATATTCAGCCAAGTCTCTGGCCTGATTTGCACGTCTCAAATACCGGGAATAATGTAATATATTTTATAAAAATAATACGAAACATTGATTCTAAACTCCAGTAGCAGCTTGCTTTGATCGTTGTTAAACATCTGAAATCTAAGCTGATCCACAGTAACAGGGCCGGAATTTATGGTAAACCATCCCGACCCCTTGCCATTTCCTGTAGGATAGAGAGGTGATCCATGAGCCCCATAATTCGGTGTCAGAGATCCATTGGTAAAGGGGCGCACAAATATGCGGACACCATCGGGTTCACTCGTATAATACTCGAATGCGATATTTACCCTGTCACCGTATAACAAGCTTGCAGGTGATTTGGGTATTAA
>JBDLIO010000098.1:0-7232 GCA_039714865.1 Acidobacteriota bacterium
AGTGTGAAGGCGGGACGGGCCGAGGCTGCCGAGGAACTCAATCGGGCCTTTGAATCAATCGAAAGCGACGAGAGCGGGGGTCAGGCATGAAAACCGGGAAAAATGGGCCGACAGCAGAAGTCGAAAAACTGACCGTCAGATTCGGACGCACGATTGCGGTTGACGAGGCGTCGTTTGTCGTCGAACAGGGCGAGGTCTACGCCCTGCTGGGCCGGAACGGTTCGGGCAAGTCGACGACGATCCGGTGCCTTCTGGGGCAACTCAAACCGGGCGCCGGTCGGACAGCCGTCTTCGGTTGGGAATCCTGGTCGGAGCGGAAAGTGATCATGAGCCGGGTCGGTGTCGCCCCGGAGGTCAGTGACGTGCCCCCGGAGATGACGGCGTTGCAGGTCTCCCGGTTCGCCGCGCCGTTGTATACGCACTGGGATCACCAGGCGTATTTGGATCGTCTGGAACGATTCGGCGTCGATCCCGGTCGCCGATTTTCGAGGCTCTCGAAGGGGCAGCGGAAACAGGTGGGACTGGCCCTGGCTCTCTCGTCGAATCCGGATTTCGTCATCCTGGACGATCCGACCCTGGGCCTGGATGCAGTTGCGCGCAAGGCGCTGTTCGACGAGCTGATCGGTGAGCTGGCCGAGCGCGGTACGACGGTCCTGTTGACCACCCATGATCTGGCGGGCATTGAGGGTGTCGCCACGCGGGTCGGGGTGATCAGAGAGGGCCGGATGGTGGTTGACGAGGATCTCGAGGTCCTCAAGGCCGGCTTCAGGAGGGTGCGTCTGCCCAGGCCGGAAGATGGTGGAATTCCAAAGGTCTCGGGCATCCTCCATTCGAGTACGACCGGAGACACGGTGGAGGTAATCGTGTCCGATTTTGACGAGACGGCCGAGATGGCCTGCCGGGAGGTCGCCGGAGACCGGCTGGAAATCTCGGGCCTCTCACTGGAGGAGATTTTCATCGCCGTCTCCAACGGACCGGATGGAGGTGCGTCATGAAGGGTTTCTTTGCCATCGTCGTCCGGGAACTGATCGACCGGAGAGCGGTATTTGCGGCTGCCGCCTTTGCTGCCTTGATTCCTATTTTGTTGCCCTTTGCGCCGAATATGGCGGTTTCCTTCGCTTCGGATATTCGGGAAGTGACGGCGTTGGGAATGGGCCTGGGACTGGCCTGGATTCTGGCGCTTTTTCTCGGGGCGGGCATGATCGGGGGCGAAATGGCCCAGGGAGGCCCGGGCTTTTTCTTCTCGCGACCTGTCAGCGGAAGTGCCATCTGGTTGGGTAAGGTTGCGGCCAACTGGTTGTTGGTGGTTTCGGTCGAGGCGATCGTAGTTCTTCCGGTGGTGGTGCTCTTCGATTCAGATCCGTTCTTTGCCCTGAATAGCTATGGGTGGTGGCTTGCCCTGGAACATCTGGCCGATGGGCCGGCTCTCTTGATGCTCTGGTCAGTGATGGGAATGCCATTGCTGCTGATCCTCCTGGCGCACACTCTCGGCATCATGTGGCGGGCCCGTTCGGCATGGATTGCCCTCGATGCGGGGCTCTTTGTTGTTTTCGTGGTGACGCTCTGGTTTGCAGTGTTGCCTGTGGCACTGGAGGTGCCGGTCGCAGTGATCGCCTTGATGTGTGGGGTCGTGCTCACCGTTCCGGTCGTGTTGGTCTTCGCGGGTTGGGCGCAGGTCTCATGGGGCCGGACAGACCTGCAACGGGGATACCGGGTGCTCTCGATGGTGATGTGGGCTCTGCTGGCTCTCGTGATTGCGGGAGTTGTTGGGTATGGGGCGAGGATAAGGTCCGTCGCTCCGGATGATCTGTTGCAGGCCTGGTTGGTGGAATCGGCGCCGCGTGGACCGTGGGTCGAGATCGACGGTCCGACTGCAGGACGATTGAGCTTCGAAGCCACGTTCCTTTTTAATCTGGAATCTGAGGTCTACCTCAGGGTTCCTACTTGGAGGTCGGGCTTCACGTCGGTTGCTTTTGCTCCCAACGGTGAGAGAGCGGCCTGGCTCAAGCCGATCGATTTTAAAAGGATGCAACTCCATTTTGCCGACCTCGGCGAGGATCGGCCGCGGCCACGAGAGACGCCACTGGTCTTTGACTCGGTGCACCGTTTCATCCTTTCCGAGGCAGGGGATCGGGTGGCGGTTTTCGAAAATGGGACCCTGTCGTTTTTCGAAGTGGAAACGGGCAATCTTGTATTTGCGACCCGGTGGGAGTGGCAGTGGATCCGGATTGACCGTTTTATCTCGGACAGTCTCTTCAGGGTGACCACCGGGTACCGGGCAAGCGCCGAGCCGATCGAAATCATCGAGGTTGACCTTGAGGCGCGCACCGTCGAGACGACCGGCATCGTCGTCTTGCAAACGGAGAACGGGCAAGAGGACGGGTCTTGGTGGTCCGAAGTCACTGAGGATCCGATCCGGGACCGCTTTTGCCTCGTCGAGGGTTTGAAGCCAAAGCGCCGATGGAGCATCCGGAACGGCCGGACGGGGGAAATTCAGGTCGATCTCGGCCTCGGCCCCGATGAAGGTCCGGTTTTTTGGAGTGAGGATGGGCGGTTGGTGCGGGCTTCTGTCGACAAGTCCCATCTCGCGGAGATCTCAGACTCGGCGTCGGGCATCGAGGATGGTTCTTCGGCCAGGGATTTTGCCGAGGAGGGGCAGGCCTGGATCGAGGTTTTGTCGGTCGAGGGCGGCTCATGGAGAAAATGGCCGCTGGGATCCGCCGTCACAGTGAGCATCAACGGTGAGCCGAGGCCTGCTGAGGTTTCGGTGACCCTGGACCTTAACCCTCTGAGTTTTAAGGTTCTCGAACCGCGAGAGCGATCGGTCACCGTCAATCTTGATACCGGGGTGATCCGAGAGGTCGAAGAGTCTGGGTAGTCGTCCGATCGTCGGCTCAGGGTGGCAAGGGTCGTGGTCAGGAACAGGGGCAGAATCAGGATCAGGGACGGGGACCGCATCTGAGCGCCCTCCGCGGTCCACGGCTGCGGTCGCCGCCGCGGTTGACGGACTCGGACTCGGTTTGCGGACGCGGACGCGGTTCTTTGTCGCGGTTCACGGCCTTCTGAGGCGGACGCCGGCCCGGCCCAGGTCCGCTATCGCCGAATACGGCATGGACGTCATCGTCGCCTGAGAAGGGTCCAAACTCAACCGGCGGACTGGGCTTGCAGAGTGTTGATTTTGGCAAGCCATTCATCGATGTTGGTGACATCATCGTTGTCTTCGCCATCCGCGGTGATGGCGATGTTTCGGGCCCTGGTGAAGGCCTCTGACGCCTCGTCGAGCCGACCCAGCCCGACCCGGTTTTGGCCGAGGGAGAGCAGGAAGAAAATCAGCGTTGGGCTTTCGGGGCCCTGTGCCGCCTCTCTGATGGCGAGACCGCGGAGTGCCAGCTGTTCCCCTTCGGTGTGGTTCCCACGGGCATTGATTGTCAGCCACAGCTGGGCGATAGCATGCGAGGTGGCCATATGGTCCGGGCCCATGGTTTCTTCTGTGATTTCGAGGGCCCGGCGGCTGTTGGTTTCGGCACTGTCGAGATCGCCCCGTTCCAGGTAGACCCGGGAGAGGTTCTCGTGAATGACGGCCACTCGAGGGTGGATCTCCCCGAAGAGCCCGGTGCGAATCCTCAGTGCTTCAAAATAGAGTTCTTCGGCCCGGTCGAGGCGCCCGATTTTCCGGTAGGTCAGAGCCAGGTTGTTCATCGCGGTACTGGTCCGGAGATGGTCGGGACCGAGGGTGCGGAGGCGCAGTTCGAGCAGGTGCTCACCGGTCTCGGCTGCCTCTTCGTACCGCCCGGCGCCCCGCAAGGCGTTCGTCAGTGTGTTGAGACTATTGCTGACGCGGGGGTCATCCGGACCGAATGCTGTTTCACGGATCTCGAGAGCGCGCCGGCACGCGGCGATACTCAGGTCCCAGTGCCCGAGTTTGGTATTGACAACACCGAGGGCCGTCAGCAGGTGGGCGGCCTCGGTCGAGTCCATTCCGATTTCGACCTCCGCCCTCTCGACGGCCTGGGCCAGGGTCTCGGAGGCCTCGGTCAACTGGCCGCGGAGGAGTTGGAGGTGGCCGATGCAGCCGAGTGCCTGGACGGCATGGGTGGGCGAAAGGTCGGGTGTTTCGTTGACGATGGACAGAAGTGGCATCGCCACTTCGGCCGCAGCGTCATGATTCCGCTGGTGGATCCGAATGTCGGCGAGGCGTACCCGGGCTTCGACCTCGGCCTCGGGATCCGGCTGGGGAAGCGTGAGAATACCCTCGAGTCCCTGCTCGAGAAGGGGGATCGCCTGGTCGAAGAGTCCCAAACGGGAATAGGCCTGTCCCATGACCCCGAGGAGCCGGGCCTGGACCCGTGGTTGATCGCCGAGCTCTTTCTCGATCCTTTTCGCGCCGATGTCCAGGATCTCGCGGGCGGAAATCTCGTCACCGTGGGTTTCCTCCGGGTCCGAGGATGAGAAGACCTCGACCAGAAAGTCGGCAATGGCCCGCGCCTCGGTTTCCCTTGTCTGGGCGATGTCTCTCTCCGCGGCCACGTCGACCGTGTATTTGATCCACCCTCCGATACCAACGCCCACCAGGGCGATCAGGGCGAGGGCCGCTGCTGCGACGGCAACTGCCGCGACCGGGTTTCGATTTCCCCGCCGCCATACCCGCTCGGTGAAGCCGACCGCTCTGGCCTCGACCGGCTCACCGTCGAGGAAGCGCCCGAGGTCATCGACCATAGCCTGGGCGGACGAGTAGCGGCGGGCGGGATCCTTCTCCAAACAGGTCATGACGATGATCTCGAGATCGCGGGGAATCTCGGGCGCGATCTTGCGCACGGGTTCGGGTTCATTTTCAATGAGGTCGACCAGAAGCTCGACGTGGCTGCCCCCGCTGAACGGACACGAACCGGTGAGCATTTCGTAAAGGACCACACCGAGAGAGAAGACATCGGTCCTCCGGTCCACGCCGGCCGTCTTGCCCAGAGCCTGTTCCGGTGAAAGGTAACCGGGTGTTCCAATCAACTGGCCTGTGACCGTCAGTTCAGCCGAGTCGTCGAGGCGGGCAATGCCGAAGTCGAGCACGTAGGGGTGGGCCCGGCCTTCGTCGTAGGTGACGAGGATATTGGCGGGTTTGAGGTCCCGGTGGATCAGGCCCGCAGAGTGTGCGGCCTGAACCGCTTCGGCGACCTTTCGAATGAGAACGACTTTTTTCTCAAGAGAGAATTCGGCCGCCGCTTCGTTCAAGGGCAGGCCGTCGACGAACTCCATGGCAATGTAGGGGCGCCCCTGGTCCTCACCGACTTCGAACACTTTGCAGATGGAGGGATGATCGATCCTGGCCTGGGCTCGTGCCTCGCGAAGGAGGCGCTCAACGAGTACGGGGTCATCGTGGCGCAGGTACTTGACGGCCACATGACGTTCGAGTTTTGGATCCCAGGCCTTGAAGACCTCGCCCATGCCTCCTGCACCGATTGGGGCCGCTGTTTCGAGCTTCATTCTTTCGATCTCATCCTTCTGCCCCGTTCAACTTCAGTTCCCGACCCGGACCGTGCGAAGTTCCAGTTGGTTGGGATGATCGAGATTTGCGAGAAAGAGAATGGTGTCCGAGGCACTGTCGAAGAGCCAGGCGCCGACGGTCGTACCGGTGTCGTTGATCTTGGGCACGGCGGTGATCGATCTCGGACTTCCGACATCGGCCGGCAGGAGGCCGTAGATCGAGCGGTTGACTCCGATCAGGCGGGTTTTCGACGGTTCGGTCAGGTGTTCGAGAATCGCCATGGCGCCGCCGGCGACGTCGAGAATCAGTGCGCTGTCCGTTGCGCCAGAGCGGGTCGTGATGGGAATCGGGACGAAGCGGATGGGAGCGGCGACCGGGGTCTCGGTCGGAAAGCTCGAAACCAGATTGGAGGGAATGGGCTGGACCGTCAGCTGGGCAGCTTTCCGTTTGACTCCGCCGACGAGGAAAAGGGCTCCCCCCTCATTGTCGATCAGGAGGAAATGGGTCGTTGCGTCGCTGCCTCCCTGGAGAGCCAGGCTGGAGACCGGGCCGTCGATTGCCGGCAGCGACGAGGTGGGGGTCGGATCAATGTGGGTGGGGAGTTTTTCAAGATCCCGGAAATAGACACATCGCCCGGTAGTTCCCCGGAAGAGGTAGGCGCCGACGGTCTCCCCCGAGGCATTCCGCCGCATGATCAGCGAGAAGTTGCCGTCCGGACCGGCCATGTCTTGAGCGGGGAGCCCCGAGATCCTCTTCAGACGAGCCTTTGACGGGTCGTCTCCCAGTCCGGTGATATAACCCATGGCGCCGGTGGTCGTGTCGACCAGGAGCAGGGCGTGGACCGCGCCGTTGCCCTTGCGGATTGGGCCGGCGAGCAGCTGACTGTTGTGCGCGGGCAGGTCCAGGGGCCTTCCAAGGGCGTTGAAGACGTTGTCGTGGAAGGGTCGCTCCCGCACCTCGGCCGACGTTCTCCTGAGGTGGTCGATCACCCTGGCCCGGCCGTTCTCCGAGTTGATTACGAAAATGGCCTTTGTTGTGTCGCCGCTGTCAAAGACCGGGATTGTGAGTGTGGGTGACACGCCAGTGGTCGCCGGTGGGAGAGTGGAGGTGGTTCCCGCAGCCGTTGTGGTGGCGTCGGCGCCGGACGCCCCGATCTTCAGGTTGAGCCAGCCGCCCCAGTCCTCGTCGACGCCGTTGCCGCCGTCGGTGATGACCAGGCGGATCTCGCGGATCCCGTCGAGGGGAACCGAGAAAGGCCGGGCCGGGTCGCCGTGGCGCACCAGCCCGCTGTTCCAGAGATCCCGCCCATCACCCTTGATGGTGAACTCAACCGTTCCGGCGCCGCCGCAATAATCAATGCAGTCGATCACCGTTGCGGCGCCCGAGAATGTTTCCCGGGAACCGTCGTGGGACCAGAGGATTTCAGTGGCGCCCCCGTGGCCGGGTGCGACGAAGAAGCCGTCTTCGATAACGAAACCCCGCTCGTTGAGCTTGCTCTTCAGCTTGGCGTCTTCATTGATGTGAACGGCGGTTCCCCACTTGCCGCGTGTAAGGGTGTCATCGGGACGGTAGAGCCGGTCGGTGTTCAGGGGCAAGGCGCCGGTGCTGGAAAATATCTGGCACAATGGATGGTGCATGGCGATGTGGAGATCAACATGCATGGATTTGATCCGCGCCGCTTTGGCGACTGGGCCACACCCGAATACACCAAAATCAAGTCCATCGAGGATTATCAGGCAATGTATACCTGTCTGGC
>JBDLIO010000099.1:0-7221 GCA_039714865.1 Acidobacteriota bacterium
AACGGAGGCATACCTGTTTGTCTGTCGAGGCTTTTTGAAAGTGCCCAGGGCCCAAGGATTTGACGAAGGTCGCCGATGAGAATCGCTCAGCTTAGGATAGAATAATCCAAATATAAAAACGGTCCGACAGTGGAGGTCAGTGGCGTGGCGGACGATCAAAACCTACCTGTTGTTCCCGCTCCGGTTCCACCGGACGACTCTGTCTGCGTGCGATTCGGCTTCGCCCGATGTGCGCTCGGGTTGGTCGAGGCACTTCAGGCAGGGGTGCTGGTCGTCAACTCCGATGGAACCGTCGCCTACCTCAACGAAGCCGGCGCGACGATCCTCGGAGTCGAAGTGGACGAGACCATTCATCAGGACGTTACCGAAATCCTTGCTCCGCTCGATAGGCTCCTCATTTCCGGCCGATCGAAAGGTCGATGGGGAGATCGGACCGAAGTTGACGTCGTGCGCAAGGACGGTTCCCATACCTGGATAGGCTTCAAGATATCTCCCGTCACCGACATGGTCGAGCCGAAGGGAACCAGGCAATACGTATTGTTGTTCCAAGACGTTAACGACATGATCAAAATCCGCCAGGAACGGGACCGCTACCTCCGCATGGCCACGATGGCCCAGATCCTCCCGACGATCGCCCACGAAATCAAGAACCCACTGGCGGGCATCAAGAGCCTCGCCGATATCCTGACGGAAGAACTGACCGATCCCAGACACCAGGAGGACATCGAGGCCATCCGAACCGAGATCGAACGTCTGCGCATGATTGTCGACGGCCTGGGCATGGCGGACGGCTCCCTGATGGACGCCTCCACAGAGATTGACCCGGCGGAGGAGGTTCGAATCGTCCTTCGCCTCGTCGGGCCCAAGGCCACGAGTCTCGGAGTTGAACTGGTTCACGAGGATGTCGGCACGGTGCTCTTCCCCCTCAACCGCTCTCTCTTTCGGGTTGTGCTGATCAATTTGCTCAACAACGCGCTGGAAGCGTGCACAAACGGCGACCGGGTCAGCGTTCAGTGCGAACACAACGAGGTCGGCGCCTTTCGGGTCCAGGTCAAGGACACCGGGCGCGGCATGTCGGCCCAAACGCTGAAAATGGCGACGGAGCTGTTCTTCACCACCAAACCCCAGGGGTCGGGCATCGGCCTGGCCTTGGTGGCCCAGGTTGTCAAGCGGTCGAACGGCAAGATTCTGGTGTCCAGCACCGAAGGCATCGGCACGACAATCGACATTCATCTGAAAAGCAAAGAGGAAGGCTGATGAGTCCCCATGTATTGATTGTCGAGGACGAGGCAGCCCAACTCCGAGGCATACTCCGAGCCATGGAGTCACTCGACGGCGTGCGGTGCACCGGTTGTTCTACCCTTGCCAAGGCTCGACAGACCATCGCTGACGACCCCCCGGACCTCCTGGCCACCGATATCAATTTGGCCGGCGAAAACGGCCTCGAACTCCTGACCGTTCTCGAGGCTGGTGGACGGCCCATTCCCGTGATCATCATGACGGCCTATCGAACCACCTATGACGACCGTATCCCCCGCTCGGATTCGGTCACAATTCTGGAAAAACCACTCTCGGTGGCCGACCTCAGGGAGTTGATCCGGCAGAAACTGGAGCGGTCCGGATCAGTCGCCGAAGGAACTCCCCTCCAGATTACGGACTACCTGCAACTGGCGGCCATGGGACGATCCTCGGCACGTATTGAAGCCAATCTCGAAGATGGCCGAACGGCTCTCTTAAACATCATCGAAGGCGATATCTGGAGCGCTTCTCTGGACGAACTCGAGGACGAATCGGTCGTCATGGAGCTGATGAAAGCGAAGGCCGAATCCATCGTGATGCGAGCCCTCGACGGCGCCATCCCCGAACGCAGGATTCACGTGAGTTGCGAGCGGCTCCTACTGAACCTGGCCGCGGCTGAAGACGAGCAGGATCGAGACTTCGGGGCGGACGATGATACCGGAGAGATCGAGGCCAACCCGGAGCCGGAGGCAGACTGCAATCCTCTCTTCGCCGAGGCCTTTGCCCACGGCATCGAGGCCGGCATGGCAAAGGACTACGAAAAGGCGGCTGAGGCTTTCCGAAAAGCCCTGGAATTCAATCCGGACGACCCCCAGACCCTTTACAATCTGGAGCGAGTCCAGGCCATTCTGGACAAGGAATAACGAATTGAGTACCCCGATGAACAAGGCCCCCGGTTCCCCACAACCCGAATCAGTCAATCAACTCCTCGAAGAGCTGACCGAAGCAACACCTGAGGCAGCCGCCCTCCTGATTGAGGAGATGCTGAACGAAAACGATAGCTCGAACACCGCCGCGACGGTGTCTGCCGCCGCTCGTTTTCTGGCGACCCATCAAGAGAGCACGACCCTTTTGGGCCTGATCGACCCCAAGAGCGTTGCAATGATCGTCGATGAACTGGTCCGTCGGCTGGAAAAACAACCGACAGCAGACGATCTGCGGGCGGCTGAGGACCTCCTCGATTCGGTACGGGTTCGGCCGCTGCGCCGTCGAATCGTCGAAAACGGCACGAGCGACCAGTGGGCAGATCGCCTGACTCGACTGATAGATGTCACCAATTTCACCTTCCCGAAGCTCTTCCGGCAGCGGGCGGAACGCCACCCCAGCCGGACCCTGTTCATCATTCCGGGCCGAAAAGGCGCCCGAAACGTCACCTGGCGCCAGGCGGCCGGCCGAGTGGACCTGCTGGCCCGGGGCCTGATCGCCATGACCCAGGATGACCCTCAGGATTCAACGGTCGCCATTCTGTCGAGAAACAGGCTGGAAATGGCCCTGACCGACCTGGCATGCCTCAGTTCGGGGTTGGTCAATGTCATGATCCCGGCAACCGCCACTGAAGCGGATGTCGCCTACATCCTCAACCATGCGAAAGTCACGACCGTCGTGGCCTCGGCGAGGGACCTGATCGAGAGGGTCGTCACGCTTCGGGACCAGGCTCCCGGCGTTCGCCGCATCATATCCTTGGACGGCACCACAGATAGTGACCACAACGTGATGCCCCTCGAAGCGGTGATGGAATCCGCTTCGTCGGTCTCACGATCCGAACTGGAACGCCATCGATCGGCCCTGAATATCAACGACCGGGTTTCAGTGATGTACACCTCCGGGACCACGGGCACGCCCAAAGGTATCTGTTTCACCCACCGCAACATTGTCACCAAGCGGTTTCACCGGGCCCTGGCCCTCCCCGAAATCGGTGAGGGTGACCGGTTCCTGAGCTACCTCCCTCTCTTCCACACCTTCGGACGTTTTCTAGAAATGACCGGCTGCATCTTCTGGGGAGCAACCTACATCTTCGCCGAGAACCCATCGATTGAAAATCTGATGCTCCAGATGCAGGAGTTCGAGCCCTCGGTCTTCATCTCGATCCCAATGAAATGGATGCAGCTGTATGACGCTATCAAGGCCGAAGTCGATCTCGAGTTCGCCGACGACGACGCCATCCTGGCTGCCGTCAAACGCCAGACCGGGGGCAATCTCCGTTGGGGTCTCTCGGCGGCCGGATATCTCGACCCCGATATCTTCCGGTTCTTCCAGCGAAATGGCGTGGAATTGATGAGCGGCTTCGGCATGACCGAAGCAACCGGCGGCATCACGATGACCCCACCGGGCAACTATCGTGAAGACTCCCTCGGTCCCGCTCTCCCCGGAGTCGAAATCGCACTGGCCGATGACGGAGAACTCCTGGCCAAGGGGCCCTACGTCATGGAGGGCTACCTCGATCCTCCCGACGACGTCGAGAGCTTCGACGCGGATGGGTGGTTTCACACAGGTGATCTGATGGAGATGTCGGATGACAAGTTCATCCGAATCATCGACCGGAAAAAGGAAATCTACAAGAATGTGCAAGGGCAAACAGTGGCCCCACAGAAGATCGAGAACCTCTTTCGGGATTTCGACTCGGTCAGCCGTGTGTTCCTTGTCGGAGACCACCGGCCCTACAATACGGCCCTGATCTATCCCAATCTCGACTTTGAAGAGGTCAACCTGAGGGATCTGGCCACCGACGACCTCCGAGACCATTTCCGCTCACTTGTGATCACCGCCAACACCTTTCTCTCGCCGTTCGAACGAATCGTCGATTTTTCCGTGATCGATCGGGACTTCGAGGCCGACCAGGGCGAACTGACACCGAAGAACACCTTCAGGCGAAAAACGATCGAAAGGAATTTCACCGACGCCATCCGAACCTTGTATCAACGTACTACCCTGTCGGTTGGAGCCGTCGAGGTCACGGTGCCCAACTGGGTATTCCAGGCCCTGGGCGTCACGGCACAGGACCTCAGAGTCGAGGGCGACACACTGAAATTCACCGATTCAGAGGCGGCACTGGAAATCCACCGAGTCTCGGATCGAGACATCCGGGTCGGCCCGATTGTGTACCGGTTCGATTCCGACAAGCCCCTCAACCTGGGCTCTCTGCTCTCGGTACCGCGCCTGTGGCTGGGCAACGAGGCCCTCGTGGCCTTCGCCCCATTGCAGCCCGAGCAGCGCGCGTTCAAACGGCGTCGTCGCCTCAATATATTCTGGGATCGACGTCTGAACCCATATATCGCCTCAGAGAACGATCGACGACAGCTCGAGTCACTGCTCCGATCAAGCGACCCTGACCTGATGGACCTCCACCGAGCGGCACTGGCAGTCGAGTCTCACGACAACGGAGATGCAGTCGTCGCCCTCAAGACCCTTGAACATGTCCTCGAATCTTCGAATCCCGACATCGTGGAGGAGAGCCTCAGGCTGTTGAGGCGGGCCTCCCAGAATCCATGCCGACCAGTTGTCAGAAGGGCATTTCAGGTCCTGGCAGCCCACGAACGCGGGCCGGGCTATCGAGCGATGGTCAGCCGGTTCCTCGATGTCCTCCCCGAACTCTTCGATGCAGACACTACCGGTCTGCTGGCCGAACGAACCTTGTCCAAGGAGCAGTTGAACGCGTTTTTCGCCGAGGCCGAAAGCCGCTGGTCCTCTTCCGAAGATCCGGTGCAAATGACGGTGGCCGCGTCCCTGCTGACCTTCTTGGCAGAGTATGGCGCCCACCATCCAACCAGCTACAGGCAGATCCGGGCCTTCATCACCCGCGCTGCCTTGACCGCCTCCGAAGACGATATTCGGTCGGTAGCCGGCGAGTCCCTCGAACACCTTCGTTCGGGCTTCAGGGCGTGGCTGGGGTCCTTATCCCGCATCGCGGTCGATCCGGAAACCGGTTTCGAATATCGCTGGGACGACGTCGTCGAATTCGCGGACGACATCGACGAGGATGCCCGAGATCGACTGCTCGGAGCGCTACGCTCGACTCCGTTGCTCCGTGAAGGCATCTTTCTCTTTTCCCGCGGCGCCTCCATCAGCCTCTCGGACATCCTGCCCGGAGGAGTCTGGATTCGCCACCTGGGAACGGATCACGGCAAATCGGTTTACAGGGTAGCCGTCAAGACCCGGTCACGAGATCAGTACGACCTGGCGGTCAATCTCAATCGTGATCTCGAGAGTTTCCAGGTCGCCGAGGAAATCGACTGGCTGGTGGTCTGCGGATCGGTACGAGGCAGGGGACCGCTGGTCGAGGAGTTCGGCGGATGGTGGCCGAACCACGGTCTCTGGACCGAAGAATTCATCGGTGGAGACACGCTCAAACGTGCCCTGACACGAATGGCCCGCCGCCCCGAAACTCTGGAGCAGTTCGAAAACCTCTGGCCCCACACCGCGTGGGCCGCCTTGGCGGCCTACATCGATTTCTGGGACCGCACGGGCCGGCGCCTCGAGGTCGCAGAACCCAATCCGGCAAACGTCGTCGTGCCGATGCACGACTACCAGACCGATGCCCGCCTGGTCTCGATTGCTTCGCGAAAGGCCTTCTCTTCCATGACCTCGATGATGCTCAGTTTCAAACGGGCTTTCATCGACAGCGTCGAGGCGGAGTATTCAAATCTTCAGGGTCTTGTCACCTGGGCCCTGCCCTGTTCCGCCTTGCTCGAAATCGTCGGCGAACACGAGGGCCTGGCCCTGCTCGAGGAGGTGCTTGCCGACCCCTCGTCCGAGGCGATTCCGGATTTCCGGGAGCAGGCCTCGGAATTTCTGCTTTCGGTCACCAGTCGTGGCTTCCTTCCGCGACGCCTTTTCTTTGCTGCCAAGAGATTCCGTCGATGGGACGCTCTCAACCCCGACGCGACCCCCCTTGCCGGGGCTTCCACCCTCCAGGAAATCTACACTACCTATGGCCTTCAGGCCTTGTCGGAAAACTACCCCGAGGCTCGCGCCCGTTTCTTCCGGGAAACCGTGTTCCGAAACGCGTCCCCCAACCTGGCCGACGGCCTGGAGCAGATCATCACCCGCCTCAGGAGCCGAGAGTTGGAGAGCGACGAACTCAGCGCCGCGGTTGCCGACCTCAGGGCTCACCTCAGCCTCGAAAAAGACGACGACTATTTCCTGGCCCGCCTCTCCTACCCCCACCTGCGCCCGGAAGACGAAGCCCTGTTCGTGGCAGCATCAGCCGGAGGCGGTCAGCAAAGCGAAATGGTCGTGACCTACGAAGATAGCGAGGGGGACACCTTTCGCATCCGGCACGCCATCAGCGCCAAGGAGATCGGCAGACTTCATCGTCTCTTCCTGGCCGCCAAGCTGTCGGTTCAGTTCAGACGAGAGCACCGCTTTCTCGTTGCCGTCAACGACCGGGGGCAGTTGATCGGCGGACTGTTCTACGAAGTCAACGCCGAAGCTCGCACCGCCCACATGGACAAGGTCGTGGTTTCGGACCATTTCCATGGGCGAGGCATCGCCGGTCATCTGCTCGAAGAGCTTTGTAACCGCATGCGCTCCTCCGGCGCAGGGTCCGTAACGACCGGATTTTTCAGGCCTCAGTTCTTTTACAGGTACGGGTTCACAGTCGAAAAACGGTACGCCGGACTCGTGCGCCCCCTGGATTCCCCACAGGAGGAGAGGGAATAGCCGAAAGAGCAACGCTCAACGTGCAGCGTTCAACTCTGAATGGTGCGCCCTTGGTCGGGTAAAGATGGAACGGGAACGGTCGATGCTCGGGCGTTCAATTCGGCCATTCCGCCCCGACACCAGAACCGAGGCCCCAGCACCGAACAACGGCCTCCAGACAACCGGTGACCAAATCCGCGAACTTCAACGGTCTGAACGTCCAACGCTCAACGTTCAACGTTCAACTCTGAATGTTGCGCCCTTGGTCGGATAAAAATGGAACGG
>JBDLIO010000100.1:0-7182 GCA_039714865.1 Acidobacteriota bacterium
GCCTTCTCCGCCGATGTCGCCTGGCAGCTGAGCGACGGTCCTGGGACCAAAGAAGTTTTCATGGAGATCCGCAACGGGGGCACGGTGTACGGCGCCAGTGACACGATCGAGTCCACCGCCGCCGCCACCGACCTGATCTTCGAGGACGGGTTCGAGTCGGGCAGTACATCGGGCTGGGACGGGACAGTCGGGGGGAGTTGATCGAAGGTCTTCGGGTTTCGGACTGTTGGGGGAAGGTGCAGAGTCCGTGAAATTTTTGTCTCCCGGGGATTCAGAATACCCTGGTTGATGTGAACCCCAACCCCGGCCTTATGGCACGCCCTCCGGTCGCGTCAGCGTCCAGTCTATGCACTCAAAGGTGGGTGGTCGCCCAGCCCATTCATGTTCAGGGGGGAAAATAGTCCTTGACACCAGGTGGTTTTTTTTTTGTAGATTTTCTTCATGAAGTTGATTTCTTGCGCAAACAAGAAACAGTCTCGACAATCAATGAGGTCAACAGAAAAGGTATGCGTGAGAGCCAAAAAGGGGTGAAAGTGTATTTCGGGCTCGACAATCGGATCTCGACTGACCGCAGCGCCGAAATATTTTGGTGATGCAAATAACATCTGCTTATAAGAGGGAACCAATATGTCTATCAGTTTCTCAAAACGTCTATTCATCACCGGGTTCTATGGCATCTTGGCGGCAACAGCGGTCACTGCGACAGAGCCGCCTTCCATTGAACTTGGGACAACTCCTGCAGAAACTGGAGCCTCTAAGATTATGGCCGCGGTTGTATCCAGAAGCGGGGAGATGACCGACCTCAGTACCGGGGAAGTCGTCAACCTGCCAGACGTGCGGGGTACTATCACGGTGCCCGGTGGCGAGCTTAACTGGCGACAGACACGGGATAAGACGGATGATCTTGGCTTCAGGCACGTTCGTTATCAACAGCGATTCACCTTCACTGACCCCGATTCTGTTCGTCTACCGGAACCCTATTCGATTGACGGCGTCCCTCTCGCCGGAAGTTCGTTGAAGCTGCATTATGACAGAGAGGGTGTCTTGTACTTTGTTTCCGGCGCCTACTTCGAAAACGCCTGGGTTCCTGTGGAATTGAGGGTTGAGACTCCACGAGCTGCGCTATCTGAAGCTTGGTCGGTTCTTGAGATGATCGATGGGTATGAAATGACTGATTTTCGTTCTCTTGATGAATCTATTGTGGAAGGGTTGATCGCACATGCCAAGTTCGAGCTCGCCTCTAATGGTGATGGGCGGACATTCGCTTTTGTATGGCAAGCACCGGTTGTGCTTGCTGATGGGATGCCTCTAATGTTCGCTCTTGATGGCACAACCAGAGACCTGCTTCATTCGTGGGACCCGAACCCTCATGCGGTACCCTGTAGCCCTTCCTCCTCCAACGGTGAGACCGCCTTTGCAACTCCGCAGAATCCGGTGCTCGGCGTTCGAACCGGCCTCGCGGCAACACCCAGCGATGCGAATCCCGGCTATTTACATCAGGCCCACTGGCCGGAAACCTCAGGGGCGCCAGTCCCGATCCGAGGGTATGTCGGGATCGACGCAGATGCATGCGCCTGGTGGGAGGGGCTCCAAAAATATGATCTATTGCCTGTTCCGTCCTACGGTCTGATGCCATGGTATTTTGGTAGCGTTGACATCGACGAGGACCAAGAGATCAGTATCGGTGGAGATGCCGTGTGGAAGACCCAGCTGACGATGGATGTTTTTGATGAACTCGGCCGGGATGGGTTTGACAACAATGGAACCCGAGCCAGCGTCGTCGTAGAAGCCATTTGCGGTGAGGGTGGTGAGGGAAACGCCACATTCATACATACTCCTCATCTTGGACCGTTCCATTGGATGCTCCCATTAGGCCCTGGATCCTCGGTGATAATTTGCCACAGGGAGGACGATGTCGGTACCGTTGATTATCAGGATTTCTCGCCGGCAGCGTCGCTGGACGTTGTAGCTCACGAGTGGGGCCATGGGGTCGTGTTCGATGAGGCGTGGGCTTTCAATACAGACACCGAACAACAACTCCATGAGGGATGGGCAGACATCATTGGACATTCTGTTGAATGGCGAAAAGAAAGCCCGGCCACCGACCTAGAAGATCCCGACGCAGAACACGCCGATTGGCATTATGACGAAGACAGCGGTCGAGCTAATGGTCGTAGGGTAAACATGGATGACTTCGATCCCGAAAATCCCACAGCCCCGGAACCGTGGTCATATCATGCTACCGACCCGTGCCCCACTACCTCCCCGCATTACTGTGGGTTGCGGGTGGCGGGTGCCTACTGGCTGGCGGCAAGCGGTGAAACCGATGACCCTGATGACGACTTCGACCACCTAAACCCGTTGTGCCAACGTGATCCCGACGATTATCAACAGGGGGTGGTCGTGGACTGTGATCTCGAGGTGACCCCACTGGGCACCTGGGCTGCTACACGGATCTTCTTCCATGCGTTAACGGTCTACATCGACGGTACCGATGATTGGGACGACTTGGCCGAATACGCAAAACGTTCGGCGTTTGACATCTTTGGATCCGGTTCTGGTTACCCTCCCTGCGATAACGCTGACGACGAGCAGAACACAGTTCAGGATGCCTTTTCCGCAATTGGGTACCCAGGCCCCACCCCTTCAATCAGGTACTGCTCTTTGCCATTTTGCTGTCCGTAAGATGAGGTGCTCCGCGATGCTTTCTCGAGGTTGTGTATTACGTCTGATGGTTCTCCTTCTCTTCGTCTCGGCCCAAGGGTCGGCTTCTCAGTGGAACCGGTGGGAGTGGCTCAACCCTCGACCTCAGGGGCATTCCCTTTCCGGTTTTGCTGCATCAGACTTTGTCGCCGTGGCTGTTGGAGAGAACGGGATCATTCTTGCCTCCGAAAATGGTCTTGATTGGGACACTGTCCACTCAAAGAGCGGCCTCATCCTTGAGGATGTCATCTGGGCGGGCGATCGATTTGTCGCGGTCGGGGGTTATTCCCTGGGCTTGGGGGAGCCGGCGTACAGCCCAGGGGTGATCCTGACAAGTGGGGATGGTCGCCAATGGGCCGAGAGCTTAGTTGTGGACGGCACCATTTTCCGTAGAGCGATCTACACCGGGGAACAGATTCTGGTTGTCGGATTCAGGGGGAAAACAGCGACCAGTCCGGACGGCATTCACTGGGCCGAGCACACCATGTTGGATTACCCCAACAGCGATATTATCGACGTTTCGTGGAACGGTTCGACCTATGTCGGAGTCGGGGCTATCAACTATTTTACTGGGGGAATGGCCATCCTTCTTAGTGAAGACGGCATCGACTGGGCTGCGGCCTCGCTCGGCGGTATTTCAGGAATGGGCATGTTCTGTGTTGTATGGGGACACGACCGCTTTCTCGCTTTTGGTGGTGGATGGCCCGGCCCACTTGTCGTGCTCTCCAGTCCCGACGCTCAAACATGGACAAGGGTGTCCTCCGACCTCAACGTCTACATCAATGAAGCCGTCGCCACGCCCGACGGCTATCTGGCGGTGAGCGATGGCGGCCGAATCGGAAGGTCGTACGATGGTCAGTCGTGGTCGGTATCAGTGGAACTGACGTCCTCCAAGAGACTTCTGGACGTCGAGAGATTTCAGGGTCAGTACGTGGTTGTCGGCGAGGATGGCGCGATCGCCAGCTCCTCAGATGACGGCGGAACCTGGGCCACAATCACAACCTGGGAGATTGACTCAGGTGGCATCGTTGACATCAGCTCCGGCGACGGAATTCTTGTCGCCCTCGGAGGTAACGGCGGGATCTACCGAAGTCTCGACGGCCTGGCTTGGCAGAAGGTCAGGAATTACCAGACAAGGACCTTTTCCGTTCAGAGGTTTTTGGGTGCATTCTGGGTCGTAGGAGACTTCAGAACGATCGCCCGGAGCGAAGACGGAATTGACTGGGACCTTCTGAGCCACGGTTTCGGTTCGGATTATGCAGATATCGCTACCAACGGTGAGGTTATAGTTGCGGTCGGAAGAAAGACCTTCGGTTCCGCACTGGTTGCCACGAGCACTGACGGCTTCGCCTGGAATGAGATGGAAATCGAGGGTGCGGAAGGTCTGAGAATCGCATCCGTCACATGGACAGGAACACGGTTTGTCGGCGTAGGGAGCGGCGGCGCGATCTTCCGGAGTGACGACGGATATTCTTGGAGTCTTGATACGCCGAATTCAACTCCGAACCTGTGGCGCGTCATATCCAACGGCTCGGTCGTCGTGGCGTTAGCGGGCACTTATCATGGAAGGTCAATACTGATTTCGAAGGATCACGGTGTTACCTGGCAGTCGACGTTCGTTGACCGACCGCTTTTTGATGTCGTCTGGACTGGGGACCTCTTCGTGGTCGTGGGGGCGGGAGTCTGGTCCAGCCACAGCGGTGACCACTGGACCAGGGACCCAGTTGGGTTTCTGGCCTCCCCATACAGTGTCATCGGAGATGAGGATGAAATCATCCTCTTGGGCGGTGATGGAATGGTCATGCGAGCCCAACGAGTAACGCCTCTCCTGGAGATGCAGGAGTTGGATTAGACTCTAACCCACCCCGAAGGGGCGCATGTAATCCGTTCGACGGATTACTCGTCGATATCGAAGCTGACGCCCTGCGCCAGGGGCAACTCGGTTGACCAGTTGATCGTGCAGGTCTGGCGTCGCATGTAGGCTTTCCAGGCATCGGATCCGGCCTCGCGTCCGCCGCCGGTCTCCTTCTCGCCGCCGAAGGCGCCGCCGATCTCGGCGCCCGAGGTGCCGATGTTGACGTTGGCGATTCCGCAGTCGGAACCTTCATGGGAGAGGAATCTTTCGGCGGAGTACATGCTCGAGGTGAACACTGCCGAGGACAGACCCTGGTCGACGGAATTGTGCATAGCCACCGCTTCGTCGAAGTCTGAATACTCGAAGACGTAGAGGATCGGGGCAAAGGTCTCGTGGCGGACAATGTCCATGCCCGGGTGGGCCTTGACGATGGTCGGCTCGATGAAGAACCCTGGGCGATCGACGCGACCGCCTCCGACCAGGATCTCTCCGCCCTGCTCGCGGACCTTGTCCAGGGCCGCAAAATGGGCCTCGACCGCGGCCTGGTTGACCAGGGGTCCCATCAAAATGCCGTCTTCCAGAGGATCCCCGATCGTGATTGATCCGTAGGCCTTGGTCAGTTTCGGCAGCAGGTCCCCGGCGATGTCCTTGTGCAGGAACAAACGACGCAGGCTGGTGCAACGCTGGCCGGCGGTGCCCACCGCGGCAAACAGGATCGCGCGAAGGGCCAGGTCCAACTTGGCGTCGGGCTCGACGATGATCGCGTTGTTGCCGCCCAACTCCAGAATGCTGCGCCCGAAACGTTTGGCCGTCGTCTCCGCGACGTGCCGTCCCATGTCGGTCGAACCGGTGAAGGAGACCAGAGGGACGCGCTTGTCGTTGAGCATGGTCTCGCCGACGCTTCGGCCGGGGCCGATCACCAGGTTGAAGACGCCGGAGATGCCGTTGCGTTCCATTACGTCGTTGCAGATGTTCTGCACGGCGACGGCGGTCAAAGGGGTCGACGAGGAGGGTTTCCAGATCATCGTATCGCCGCAGATGGCAGCCAGGGCTGCATTCCAGGCCCAGACGGCGACGGGAAAGTTGAAGGCCGAAATGATGCCGACGACGCCCAGGGGGTGCCACTGCTCGTACATCCGGTGGCGCGGTCGTTCGGACGTCATGTTGGGGCCGTAGAGCTGCCGCGACATGCCGACGGCAAAATCGCACATGTCGATCATTTCCTGGACTTCACCCAGGCCTTCGGAGTAGACCTTGCCCATCTCCAGTGAGACCAGGCGCCCCAGGGCATCCTTCTTCTCACGCAGAGCATCACCGAGCTGACGGACGATCTCACCGCGCTGCGGTGCGGGCATCATGCGCCATGCCGGGAAGGCCTCGTGGGCGATGGCGGCGACCTTTTCGTAGGCGTCTTTGTCTGCCTGGACGACGGACGCGATAGTCTCGCCGGTTGCGGGATTGACCGAGGCAAGGACCTTGCGTTCGGTTGGTTCGATCCACTGGCCCGTACAGGCGCCGGGGTTGATTTCTTTCAAGCCGAGGTCATTGAGAACCGTTGCGATATCAGACATTTTCTTTCCTCCTGCAGCCGGTCGCTGCGCGCCGGAGTGTAGCAGAATGCAGAGGAGGAGAGGATGAAGGATGAAGAGGGAAGCTTGAAGGGTGAAGTTTGAAGGGTGGAGGAGAAGCTATCGGCGTCTCTTGGGGTTGAAAACCCGGGCAGGCCCGTCGTTTTCTGTCTCTTTTCCTTTGGTGAATGCCTCTTCCCATTTCTGGACCTCGTTCGGCGGAAGAGGTGGCTTTGGGCGAGGCTTTCCAGGGCGGGCCTTGGCGCCTCGACGGCCGGTCCACTGGGCCAGCGTCCGAACAGTTGCCCCTCGTTCGCGAACCCTGGCCGCCAAACCACGATCGTTGGTGACGACGGACCAGGAGCGGGCGGCGCCTCCGGACGGCAACCTGCCGATGATGACGTCGTCGGCGCTGGCCTTGCCCGAGAAAAGGATGGTCACCTGCCCCAAATGCTCGGTTGCAGGGCTGCCGTCGGGTGGGGGTCCGTCGAATACAACCGTGACGGAGATTTTTTCACGCCGTGATTGATCCAGAACGGTTTGTCTGACGGCATCGCGGGACCTCTGATGGGACGGCAGGCTATGGAGCAGGTTGTTGCCGTCGATTACAATCGGCATCGGCCTTCCGGTTATCGTTTCTTGGGTCGAAAGAGACCACGCAGCCGGGACAAGGGCCCTTCCCCTGAGAGAACGGCATAGCCTTCTTTGGCTTTGGGATTGTTTGCGTCCAAGGACAGCACCTTTTCAAGCGCCTTTCGCCGTCGTTCGGTATCGCCGCGCCGTTGCCAGAAATCTGCCAGTTCAAGCCATACTTCGATGAAGTCGGGATCGACTTCCAGGGCCTTTTGAAGGGTCCTCAGGGCCTTGGAGTCCCATTTTGGGTTTTTCAGCTGCAACTGGGCCAGTTTCAAGAGGGCTCCGGGACGGGCCTCGATTGCGCAGGCCTGTTCCAGCATCTGGAGGGCACTGAAAATCTCGCCGTCGCGTATCAGCTCATCGGCACGCTTGAGATTGGCCTCGACCAGCGCAGCCCGCGCGTCGGGATCGATTTCGGGA
>JBDLIO010000101.1:0-7169 GCA_039714865.1 Acidobacteriota bacterium
CCTCAAGGGTGATCAAGGAGGTCGTTGCCCGCGGGGGAGACGACACCGGGTGGGTGCCCGAACCGGTCCGTCTGCGCCTGGAAGAACGATTCCGCAAAGCGACCCATCCACCGACCCGGTGAGGGTTCGACGTCGTGCGATTGACGGTTTTCGGCCCTGGTTTCCCCTTGAGGGGCGGCATCGCGACAACGACCTCGGCGCTGGTCCGGGCCCTCAAGGAGCGCGGACACCAGGTTCTTTTCCTGACGCCGACCCGACAGTATCCCTCGTGGCTCTATCCGGGCGCCGACGAGAGAGATCCCGGGTCGTGCCCACAGATTGCCGGCGCCCAGGCAGTGTTTGCGCCCTCTGAGCCGTGGACCTGGGCCCGGGTCCGGCGGCAGGCCCTCGATTTTGATGCCGACGCCTGGATTATTCCGTACTGGACGTGGGTTTGGGCCCCATTTTGGCGGTATCTCTTGCGGGGGACGACGGCGGGAGTGTCGAGCCAAGGCCGAGGTGGGGGCAGCGGGAGGCCTCCGGCTGTCGCGGTCGTGCACAATCTGCACGATCACGGTGCAGGCGCGGTCCGGCGATGGGTGGCGCCTCGGGTTTTGAATCGATGCCAGGGATTCTTGACCCACGCTGAGGTTCTGAAGGTGGCCTTGCAGAAGGCGTTTCCTGAGGTGCCGTCGGCAGCTTATCCGTTGCCGGCTGTTCCTGCCGGGAAGCCGATGCCGGAGAAGGAGGTCGTTCGCCGGCAAATGGACATCGGCTCCGAGGAGCGCCTGGCGCTCTTTCTGGGCTTGATTCGTCCCTACAAAGGAGTTGAAGACCTTCTGGAGGCCTTTGCCCGGCTGCCGGAAGATTCCCGGTGGCGCCTGGTCGTTGCGGGTGAACCCTGGGGAGGATTGGCCGAGGTACTTTCGGCCCGGGTCGAGGCGTTGCACCTGGGCGATCGGGTCCGGCTGGAATTCGGTTGGGTTCCGGAGGCCGAGGTCGACCAGTTGCTCAGCGCTGCAGATCTCCTTGTCTTGCCCTACCGGAGTGGTACCCAATCCGCGGTCGCGCCGATGGCGCTGAGTCGGGGCGTGCCCGTGCTGTCCACCGATGTCGGAGGCCTCGCCGAGGTCGTCGAGCACGGTATTTCGGGGTTGCTGGTTGAACCAAACTCTCCCCAGGCCCTGGCTGATGCCCTGACGGATTTGGAGGGTGCGAGCCTGGCACGTCTCGCCGCAGGGGCCCTCGCCAGTTCAGCTCGTTGGACCTGGGCAGGCTATGCCGAGGTGCTTGAGGGGTTGGTGGAGAGGCTGGAAACTGGGGCCACAAGAAGAGCAGCCACAAAAAGGCACGAAAAAGCACAAAAAGGGAAGAAAACTGACGCAGATTGAGGGTTGTTGCGCAAGTACATCGACCTTCAGCAGCTCCCGTATGAGTTTGATGAGAAATCTCGAGAGTTCAGTACCTTTAACAACACGGTCGGAGAGCCGGAATCGAGTTTCCAGTTTCAAGTTTCTGACTTCATCAAAAAGGCCCACCGTCGCGGTGGGCCTTCGAAGAATCAAAATTATCGAGTCAGCGGGCCAGTTGCCTCAGGAGGTCGACCGCCTTTTCGTGATCGATGTCGTCGCCGAGGGGAAGACTCTTGGTGTCTGTCCACCCTAGGGTGCCGGATAGAATCCACTCAACCGTATCGTCGGTGTCCCAATAGATCAGGACGGAGTTGTCGCGTCCCAGGAACATCTCGGAAGTCTCGAGGTTGATGTCGGGCGGAATGGCCATCATGACCTCACCGGTGTTGAAGACGGCGATGCTTCGACGGCGCTTGCCATCGGGTCCCGGCGGATCGATTTCTTCGACCTCGTAGTCGATGCCCAACAGGTGGAAGACGCAATCTGCGAAATCCGGCGTGAACAACTGGGGCAGGCCGCCGGCGCCGATGAAGAATCTGGCCGATGTCAGGCCTGCCACGTCGGGATTGTCGTCGCAACCGAAACCGTAGGGCAGGAGGTTCTCAAGGTGATGGGCCTCCGCCTGGTCCAACAGGGGCAGGCCGCTGGAGTCCAACGGGATGGGGAAGTAAACCGCGTGTCCAAGGGCCGTGACGTTATCGTGGCGCCACCAGACGGTATGGAGGAAGGTGGTTTCGAGAAGCTCAGGCTCAGACCCGTCATCCCCTTCGATGACGGTGCTGATGGTATGGATCAGGGCGTGAGTATTGCTGAGAGTCGTGCCGTCTTCACCGCCTAAAACGACGGGGCCGAACCACGCTCCATCGACAAGCGCGGCCAGATGGACGGACGAAAGTCCGTCTAAAGAATCGGTCCAGAGGATGAAAGGCGTCGCCGTTGCTTCGTCGACTGCCAGCACCACTCCATCAAGCACCAAGCCGGCAGTCTGAGGCACGAAAGCGTCTTCGGTGTCGATATCGGGGCCGGAATGGCTGAGGACCAGGCCCTCATCGGCAACCCACACCTTGTAGAGGTGGCCTTCAGACGTCAGCACCATTGGATTCGCCTGGGCGAAACCGGCGCTGCCGACAAGGACCACCAGGGCTAGTGCGAAGATCAGTCGTCGCATGATCAACCCCTCAAATTCACGACATTTGTGAGATCGGTCGTGAGGAAGACGTCGATGATCTCCTCATTCATTTCGATCTCGGGATAAAATTCAGCCAATTCCCGCAAATAGCGCCGGCCCCTGAAGGCGTCGCCGCGGCGTACCGCGACCTCGGCCAGGAGGAATAGGCAGTTTTTCATCACCTGGTTATCGTCATAGTGTTCGGCAAGGCCCAGTGCCCTCTCACCGGCGGCGTGGGCTCGCTCGAGCTGGTCGTCGAGAATATATCCATAGCAGAGGTCCTGGAGATTCTCGTAGATCAAGTTATCGGCCGACAGCTCATCGAGGGCGGCCCGAGCCTGCTCGCAAAGGCCGAGGCCCTCTTCGAGGCGGTCGGTGCACATCAATGCGTAGCCGAGGTTGCCCAAAACGGTCGCCCTGTTGGCCGCTTGCAGTGTCTCGCCGAGGCTCTCCATGGCATCGAGGGCCAGATGAAAGCCCTTCTCTGCCTCTTCGAAGCGCGAGAAACGCAGGGCCAGCGACGCCTGTTGGTTGTGCACACCGGCGGTCAGGGAAGGTTCATCGACATCCCGGGCCAGTTCACTCGAGCGATCGGCCCACTCCATCGCACTGTCGAAGTCCTCAAGGTCGCGGAAGGCCTCAGCGATGTTGTAGGCGGCGGTGCAGCGATTTCGCGGGTGGAGCGTTCCCATGAACAGGCGCCGGAGGCGGGGGATCTGCTCTTCCGCCTGGCCCATTTGAATTCTGACGTAGCACGCGTTGCAAGCGGCCCGGTCGGCCCGGTCGACGTCACGATGATCCGATGCCAGTTGCCGGGCCGCTTCGAAATGCATGAGCGCCGATTGGAGATCGCCTGATGCGAAGGCCTCCTGGGCCTCTCCGAGTAAATGGTCGTAGCGTTCGACCATCATCCGGTCTCGCTCTCGTCGCGGCGGTTCTCCACCGCCCTGCGGTCCGTTTGTTCACGGCGAACCTTGAATTCCAGGAATTCCATCGCTTCCTGTCGTCCCTCGGGGCTGAGGCGGCGAAGCATCTGGAGAATCTGCATATCTTCTTTGGCCAGCGGCCTGGAAGCGCCCGCGGCTTGCGCGGCCGTGGTGTCGCCGAAAAAGTCCGCCATCTTGATGTCGAAAACGGCGAGGATTTTGAAGAGGTTGTCCAGCGAAACCCGATACTCGCCCTTTTCCATTCGGGAGAGATCAGACTGCTGAATGCCAATCTGGCGTGCCAAGTCTGCCTGAGTCAAGCGGTGCTCACGTCGAATTCGGCGCAGACGGATCCCTATGTCTTGGGTACCCAATGCCGAAGGTCGAGTTGATGACTGCACTATTTGCCGCTTTTCCCTGGCTCCTGTAAGATCCCGTTTCCGTTGGCGAGACGCACGTCTTCCGACGACTAATATATGTCGAAGGCACACAAGAGTCAAATGGGCCGGCCGGACGAGAAGAGGAGAGCCGGCGTTGATGTGGCATGACAGTTGCTAGGTTTGGCTTGGGCCGATCGGCAATCAGTGTGAATCGGCAGGAGGTTTTCTGATGGAAAAATTCGTTTTCAGGTGGGTTCTGCCTGCAGTCATGGTCTGTTTGTTGTCTCCGCTCAGTGGTGAGGCGCAACAACGTCAGGAGATTCCCGGGTTTCCGGGAGATATCGAAGCCCAGATCAAAGCGGGCCAACAGAAGCCTCAGCCCGATGACGCGGCGGTCGAGCAGGGCGAAGCCGCTCAGCAGGCCGAGGCTCGCCCCAAGGTGAAACCGAAGACCTGGGAGGAGATCCTCGAACAGTGGCTGACTCCCATCAAGATCCACAAGCGCAAGATCGTGCCGATCGATGAGCATTTTGCCTACCCCCATGCTGCGGTGCCCTTCAAGATGGAGATCGTCAAGGAAGAGGGCGAGTTCATCTGGTTGGTAGGCCTGCCTCCGGAGGATCCGGAATCGGCGCTGCATGAGATGTGGATGGAACGCCAGGCCGCTGAGGTGAAATTGTTGATCAAGAGGGAGTACGACGACAAGTTCGGCGCCGGCGAGTTTCTGGACTTCAGCTTGCCCCTCGTTCCGCCTGCGACCATCAGGGCCGTTGATTTCGTCAAGGCCGGGAAGGGATTGCCTACGGGCGGAAAATGGCAGATGGGTTTCGACATGGCCGATATGAACGGCGACGGGTTCGACGATCTGGTTCTGCCGCCGCCCAGGTTGGGCAAGACCCGCCACCCGACGATCTACCTGAGCGACGGAAAGGGTGGATTCAGTTATTGGAGTGACGCCAAATGGAATCCCGAGGTCGGTTTCGATTATGGAGACGTCAAGGTGGGAGATTTCGACCAGGACGGCTTTCTCGACATCGTCTTGGCCGTGCACTTCAAGAACCAGTACATCCTCTACGGGTCGGAGACTCACGAATTCCGCAGGTTCAAGAAACTGCCGTCGCCGGACCCCCGAATAACGTCCCGTGCGACCACGGTGGCGGATTTTGACGGTGACGGACGCCTTGATGTGGCCTTTCTCGCGGAGTTGGACCTGGATATGTCCCAGTCGAAGCGCGTCAAGGGAACGCCGACGATCTGGATTGTGAAAAATACGGAATCGGGATGGAGGTTGGACCCGGACTATCCCACCGAGCTCGTGATCGGCGATATCTTGAGATCGGCCGACATGGATGGCGACGGTCGCCAGGACCTTATCCTCGCGTCGAATACCTCTGCGTGGCGGGCCATCATCTTTTTCAACCGGGTTGACGACCGCTGGTCGACCCTTGATGAGCGTAACGCCCTGGGCAATAGCTTTCACTTTGGCGTGGCGCCCGTTGAGGCCGCCGGGAATAAACCGCCGGCCCTCTATGCCGCCTTCGAGCAGTTCATGCGACATGAGGGCAAGCAGCAGGCCCGCACCGGGATCGTTCGTTATGATCCGCTCCAGCCCGACTGGTCGGAAATCAGCTATTCAACCCTGTTCTACGATGACCAGAGGTACAACTACTACTTCCGGATAGCAGCCGGAGACCTCAACGGCGACGGCATTGAGGATCTTGCGGTATCGCGGAAAAAGGGCGGTATCGAGATCTGGATACAGACGGAAGATGGGTCCTATTACCTCAATACGCCGGAGGAGTTGACACAGGCCGAAAGCAGGGCCTATGACCTCCGGATCGTTGATATCGACGGAGACGGCCGGGGCGACCTCATTGCGATGATGGCGGATCTTGATAATGCTGGACCGGGCGGAATACGGGTCTGGCTCAGCAAGGCGCCCTCTTGACGGACAGGAGCTTTCCCGGCCGTACTTCGTCTCGAATTGAAGTCGGCTTTGGCTTTGAAGGCTTGACAATCGAATTGTTCGATGCTACCTTTTATGCTGTGATGACATTTATTCACGATAAGTTCTTTGATTTCAAATATTTTTCGGGAGGTGATGCGGAACATAAGGCACGAAATTGCCTGATGCGTCTTGCCGGTTAAACCGGCAGCAGTCCGTGGATAACAATTTTGGAAGGAGTTTGAGTAATGAAAAAGTTTCTAACCCTGGCACTGGTTGGTGCAGTGGTGCTCGGCCTCAGCAGCGTTGTGTATGCAAACGTCTGCGCATTTGACGCCGTGCCCGCAGCGACCCTGCTGTTCCCCTTTGTTCAATATGACTATGTCAATGATGGCGCCACGGGTACCACCCTGTTCTCCATCACCAACGTGTCCTCCGAGGCGCAGGTCGTCCACATTACCCTGTGGACCGACTACTCGGTGGCTATCCTTGACTTCAACATCCTGTTGACCGGTTACGATGTCCAGACCATGAACATCCGTGACATCCTTGCCGACGGTCTTCTCCCCGGCCCCTTCGCTCCGTACGATCAGTCCTACAACGAGTACGGTAATGTTGGTGGCGAGCCGAACTCCGACGGTCCCGTTTCCGAGACCAACACCCTCAACGGCGCCTGGATCGACGGTATCCTTGCTGATCCCGAGAGCACCCTGGTGCTGACCTGCGACGTTGGTCATCCTGCGGATTACGAAGGCGGCATCGATGCTCCGATTCTTGCTTTCTTCGAAGCATGGCTGATGAAGTCCCAGGCCGCCGGCGCCCGTGACTACAGCACCTGCACCGCCGATCCTTCCGCGATCGTCGGTACCTGGTGGCTGGACGATGACTTCAACGCCAACCGGATGACCTGGATGTACATCACCGCTGACATCGTCACCGAGTGCAACCTGGCCTTCCCGAACGACCTGACCGGTCAGTACTTCAACTTCCTCCAGGGCAGTGACAACGTACTCATCGGTGACGTGATCTATCTTGATCCTGTTGGTGGCTTCTCCGAGGCCGTCAATGCGGTTCACCTCGAGGCCGACGCCGATCTGGCTTCCGTGGCAACTCCCCTGATTGACCCCGTCACTCTCGTGGACAGCGGCTACCCGACCTCCTTCTACTCCCGTTACGCCCACTGGACTGGGCCGGCACCGTGGGCCTATCGTGAGCCTCTCGGTACCGCTTGGGGTTTCCGTTACTTCACCGATGCCGACCAGAGCGCCTACACCTTCATCCGTGCATGGAAGGGTGGCTCCTGGTACCGCAACATCGTTGATCTCGAACTCGACAGCTACGACCAGAACGTTTCGACGT
>JBDLIO010000102.1:0-7099 GCA_039714865.1 Acidobacteriota bacterium
GACGCCCACACGATCTTGACGGTGTTCACGCTTCGCTCCTTCCTCGATCAGCGCGGCGCCGCAGTCAGGCGCAGCAATCCGCTGCACGTCGTGGCCGAAATCCTGGATGCCGAAAATGTCGCCCATGCTCGAACTGCAGGCGCCGACGAGGTGATCGAAACAACCCGTCTCGGTTTTTCCCTTCTGGCACATTCAGTCGTCGCGCCGGGCACGGCGGCGATCATGGGCCGGATGGCCGCATCGCGGGCCCACAGCCTCTTCGTCAGCGAGGCGCCCCCCGACCTGGAACCGCCGGTGACGTTTGCCCGTGTTGCCGCTCACCTCAAGAGCGCGCACGGCGCTCTGGCGATCGGCATGAGGCGGCCCGGAGACACCGAAGACCTCCTCAACCCTTCGGACGACGTGCCAGTACCCAGGGGCAGCCGCGTCGTCTACCTCGCGGACGAGGCCTATTCCGACGAAGACTCCTCGTAAGAACCGACCTGAAACCCGACCTTCTCATACATGCAATTCGTCCGACGAATTGCCTCTGCTAATCCCTCAGCACATGACACTGATAACCGCCGGGATTCTTCTCGAGGTAATCCTGGTGGTATTCCTCGGCTGACCAGAAGGGGCCGGCTTCGACGATTTCGGTCACAACCGGGTTTTTGAAAACGTCACTGCGATCAACCTCGGCCTTGACCTCTTCGGCAGAGTCCCGCTGGGCCTCCGAGAGGTAGAAGATCGCCGAACGGTATTGGGTGCCGATATCGTTGTGCTGGCGGTTGCGGGTTGTCGGATCATGAAGCCTGAAGAAATAGTCCAGGACTTCCTCGTAGGAAACCCTCGAAGGGTCGAAGACCAGCCGGACGGACTCGGCATGTCCGGTTCTTCCCGTCGTCACCTCGCGATAGCCCGGATTCCTGGTGTGGCCGCCGGTGTAGCCCACCTCGGTGGAGAGCACCCCCTCGAGGTCGAGGAAGAGGTGTTCGACACCCCAGAAGCACCCGGCGGCGAGGATGGCCTGCTCGGTGCCGGAGGCGTCCGGATTTTTGGCGGCCTCGACGCCCTCGTGATCCTCCTTCACCTCGATGACACCCGCCTCGACAAAGGCCGGCACAAATTGACCGAAACCCTCGCTCTCGAGGTCCTCGGCGGCAACAAAACGAAGTGACGCCGAGTTGATGCAGTAGCGCCGGCCGCCCGGGCCGGGGCCGTCATCAAAAACATGCCCCAGGTGGGAGTCGGCCTCCTTCGACCGGACCTCGGTGCGAACCATGCCGTGACTGAGATCCTTGACATCGACAACAGTTCCAGGCGCCAGCGGCCTGGTGAAACTCGGCCATCCTGAACCGGAGTCGAATTTATCCAGACTCGAGAACAACGGCTCGCCGGAGACGATGTCGACGTAGATGCCTGGCGCCTTGTGATTCCAGTACTCGTTGGCGAACGGAGGTTCGGTCGCCGAGCACTGTGTGACCTTGTACTGCATCTCGCCCAGCTCGGCCTTGAGTTGCTCATCCGTCGGCCTTGTGGCATGAGTCATACGGCGATCCTCCGAAGACGAAATTGTCGAATCTCCACCGACTCCTGCGATCAGGAGTCCGGCGGCTGTTATCAAACACAGAGCTGCAATAGCGATCTCTCGGTACTTCATGCCGACTCTTGTCCCACAACCACTATATGGTTACCGACATTCCCTTGCCCGGCGGAGACGAGATCATTGCCTATTCCTCTGTGGGTCTGTCCCGAGCCCGTTCCCGTGCCCGTTACCGAGTTTCTTCGCGGCCCGCCTGAACCACCGATGACACAGCCAACAGCCAACCCCACAACGGCGCCATCCGAAAATCGAGGATTTCAGGACTTGTCAAACTCCACACGGCGTAGGCGACCCAGGCTGCGGCAGCCGCCGCCAGGAAGGTCCGGGCCTCGGAGTCGGCGACCACGGCGATGCTCCGAAAGGTCCAAACGATCCAGCCGATCAGGGCGCCCAGAACCAACGCCGACCCGACGAAACCCAACTTGAAGAGCAGGAACAGGTACCAGTTGTGGATGTAGTTGACCTCGTCGTAGTGGATCCAGTTGCCCCGGTTGTCAAATCCGTCGACATCCAGGGTTATGGTGGCGCCCAGGCCGCGGCCGACCAGGCGATCGACCCAGGAACCTCCATCCAGCGCCTCGACGATCTTCGCACTTTCATGCCATCGAAAACCCAGGGTGACATCCCCATCGGCCCGACCTGTCGTCACCACCCGAACAAGACCCAGGATCCGCTCCTTGACGGCCAAAGCCTTGCCGGCCAAACGTGCCATGGTAGAGGACTCGAGAGCAGCCAATTCGACAGCATCGAGACGCCAGTTTCCAATTGACCCCTGCCATCTGGAGAGGCGCAATCGAGCCTCGGTCCAGTTCGAGGGCGCCGTGGCGACGGCGATTCCATCAACTCGCTCCTCACCCGCCCGGATCGCCACGGGGATTCTCCCGATCTGGCGGCCCGAGTCGTCAAAAAAGAGCAGGGCCACCACCATCGCCCCCTCCCCTTCCCCCCGGCCGCGAACCACGACCCGCCATGCTTCGGCGTCGGACAAATCCACGGGAACGTCGAAACGGGAATGGCGAGCCCTGTCAGGAACATAATTGAGACTGCCGGAGAGACAGTCTCCGGCCCCGGGAAAGAGGGAACACGGCTTCCTCTGGAGAGCATCCGGCATCTCTGTGCCGACCCAGTTTTCCAGTTGCCACACAGTGCCTGCCATCCCGGCCCCCATCAGGGCGACCGAAGCCAGGGCGATCAGCGTTTCCCGGCTGCGCAGCCCCCTCCAGCCGACAACCAGGCCTACAAGAGTGACCGGCGTGAGAATCCACAGACTGCGCAGACTCGAACCAAGGATCACCAATAGGATCGAGACCGTCGCCAGCCATGCCAATCGCCGCATCCAACGAAGGGAATCACGAACCGATACCAGAGAAAAACACAGCCCCATCAACGCCGGGCCGATCACCGAAACCGAGTTGGGCAGGAACAACCGCGAAGTCTGCCCGACGATGAAAATCTCAGCGGCGCCCCACAGCAACTGGATCCAGCAACCCAGCGTCATAGCCGACAGGAAACCGGCCTTCCACCGTCTCTCTACAGGCCCCTTCCAGGCGGCCAGGCCACCGATGGCGGCCAACGGCAGCAACCCCATCGACAGCGCCTGCCCGGCTAACTGGATTGGGGCATGCCCTCGAAACAGACCTACCGCCGCACCTCCGACCATCGCGAGGGCAACCGCGCTCACGCCCAGAATCACGGGGCGAGGGGCCTCCATCACGCGGCGCCGACCCTCGGCGGTCCCGAGAGCCGGAAGCGTCGCCATGACAACGGCCAGGATGCCCACAGCCTGAACCACCAGTGACGACCGAAAGCCCAGACCGACGGTCACAAAGGGCATCAGGACGACCGCAGCGACCGCGATGTCGAGTCTCAGTGGCTTAACCCGCATCATGACTGTCCTGTTCGTTCAGGTTGACAGCAAGTAGCTCAGATCGCGACTGACTGCGGGCCCTGAAGGACCCGCCTACAGATTCTGGATCATTAGGGCTCGGAGAGTTCAGTGCAGGCGCGTCCTTCAGGGCGCGCGGCTGTGCCGTTGCCAACCGCCACTCGGTACCGTCAACCTGATTCAAAGGGACAGGTGTGACTCTCCTCATCCCACGATCCTTCGCCAGAGGTTGAGGTGACGCTCGGCCACAAGCGACCAGGAAAAGGCCTTGGCGTGTTCTGCAGCCCCGCGGCTCAGGGCATCGCTCCGCCCACTGTCGAGGACCTTTCGTATGCCCTCCGCAAGTGCATCTGAACGTCCGCTTTCGAAAAGCACGACCGCCGGCTCGAAGTGCTCCCGGTGGACTTCAATGTCCGATGCAACCACCGCCCCGCCGCAAGCCAGGGCCTCGAGCAGGGGAAAGTCGAATCCCTCGTCTCTCGAGGGGGAGACCACTGTGGCCGCCCCGGCAAACAGTGCCGGGAGGAAGGCATCATCCACGCGGCCCAGCTGCCGGACCCATGGCAGCGGATCCGCCAGCGCCTCGACCCGATCCCGAACCTCCCCAATCAGCACCAGGGTCATATCAGGTCTCTCACGCCGAATCTCGCCCAGAGCCTCCATCGTCAGATCGAGTCCACGACGCCTTTCGAACGACCCCATCTGGACGACGTAGGGGCCCGCGATGCCGAACTTGGCAAGGACTGGACCGATTTCCTCTGGTGGCGGCGGGCTGAAGATCGATCGATCCACACCGTAGGCCATAACCTCAATCCGGCTGCGAGGAATACGGCACAGGACCTCGATTCTCTCGGCAACGTGCTCGGAGGCCGTGACGACCACGTCGGACCGCCGCGCACCAAGGCGAATCAACCCAGCCATGACATCTGCCCACGGTCTGGGAAACCACTCCGGATGCTCCAGGACCAGGACGTCATGAACGGCACACACGACGGGGCATCGGGACACCGGCGGCGGGTAGTAGAAGGGACAATGCAGGAGTTCAAAGCCGGAGGAAGCCCACTGGAGATCCCACAATACCCAGCGCACGGTCGCCCGCCTGGATTCCGGGCGTACAATTTCCACCTCTACGTCGCCGGTATCAAGGCTCCGCAACCCACCCAATAGCCCATCGAGGTACCGAGCAATGCCGGCTCGAGGCGGCAACAGACAGGCGCCGTCGATCGTGACCGTCGTCATCGCGTATTTGGCCTCGCTTGATCGCCTTCGTTCGAGAACGATATTTGCAACATCGTCCGATTCTAACCCGCCCGGGAACAATGAGCGGTTAGGGGTCCTACCTTCATCCTTCAACCTTTCTCCTTCCGCCAAGCCCCGCTATGATCTAGCGATGTCGGAGACGGTACGTCGGGTGGCGCGAAACGCTGTGTGGCTTGCGGTCGGTGAAGGTGCGGTCAAGGGCGCCCTCTTCCTGGCTGCGATCATCGTTGCCCGTTCCGCGGGGCCGCAGGGGATGGGCGTGTTTTCAATCGCCTTCGCCGCAGCCATTCTGGCGGTAATGGTCCTGGCCGCCGGTCAGCAGGAGGTCGTCATTCGCGAGGTGGCGGCTGCCCCCGGACGGGCCGGAACGCTGTTGGACGCCGCCAGGACCGTCCAGGACCGGCTGGGACGCTGGGTCCTCCCGGCGCTGGTCGTCGGCGCCCTGATGGTCCGCGAGCGGGACCTTCGTCTGGCCTTGCTGGCATTCGTGCCCTATGCGCTGCTGAGGACCCTGCTGGTTACCCACGGCTCGGCTTTCAAGGGCCTTGACCGCATGGACATGGAAGTTCGGGCCCGCGGCCTCGAAGTTCTGGTGGTTCTGCCGGGACTCGTTGCGGTCGGGTGGGCCGGCCTTCCCGTCTGGACCACCGGTGTGGTCTTCAGCGTCGGCGCCGGCACCGCATTGATCTGGCTGTCCACCCGCTCACGCAATCTCAATCGATCAACCGAAGTCGGCCCTGAGCAACACACTCCATCCCCTCTCGGATGGCGATACTTCCGGCATGAGGGCCTGCCCTTCCTCGCCCTGGCTGTCGGATCCCAACTCCTCAGTCGAGCAGACACCTTCTTGTTGGCTGCGTTCGACGTCTCCAACTCCGAGATCGGTTTTTACGGGGCCGCCGGCACACCCATCTGGGGCATCGTTGCCGTGCCGACCATTCTGGCGGTCGCCCTCCACCCCACCCTTTCTCGCTGGGCAGCCGAGGGCCGATCGCCCCGCCAGGCAGCCGCGGTTGCAGTCATCCTCGGAGGCGTCCTGGGGTCGATCCTGGCAGGAGCGATCGATGCCTTTCGAGACCCCCTGATCCTCGTGGCCTTCGGCTCGGATTACGAACCGGCCTCCGCACTGCTTTCCCGCCTCGTGTGGGTCTTGCCGACCAAGTTCGTCATGACCTTCCTGGGCCTGATACTGGCCGCATGGCGCCGCCAGCATCTGGCGCTGTTCGCAGTGGGCGCGGTTCTGGCATTGTCGATCGGCCTCAACCTGATCTGGATTCCTCCGATGGGCGCCCTGGGGTCGGCGAACGCGGCCGTTGTGGCTCACGCCGCCGGAGTCCTGATCCTGATGACCATCACCTTGGTCCTGACCGGAAGACACGGAGAACCCGATGGATCTTGAGAAGTCGCCAGCCCGACCTTTTCGCCGGTTTTCGAAGCGAAAGGCGCAATACGCGATGAGATTCGGTGATCTCGCAAGATGAGTGAGCGAAGGCATACTTGCGGTACGTCGAGCGATCGAATTGAGAAAGCGCCGAAGGTCGTTGTGGATTGCGCCTTGCAGCCGGACACTGGTGAGAAGGTCGGGCTAGGCGTCGTCATCATCCACTACGGGCGAGCTGAGCCGACCCGGCAGTGTCTGCAAAGCGTGATCGAAGACCCATCGACCGTGGAACGTCACATCGCCGTCGTCGACAATTTCGGCAATCTTGATCCAGAAGAATTCGAGGATTCCGCAACCCTGGTGCAACGCCCCGACAACCCCGGATTCGGGGGCGGCGCCAACGCCGGTGTCGCCGAATTGAAGACCAAGGCCGATTTCCTCGGCTTCGTCGTCATGAACAATGATCTGATGATCGATCCGGGATTTCTCGATGCCGCGGCCGAAGCCCTCGAGCCCATGGATGTCGGAGCGGTCGGCGGCCCGATCCTGGTTGGGCTTGACCAGCCGAAACTCTGGTATGCAGGGGGCACAATCCGCCCCCTGACCGGAACAGTGCGCCAAAGTCACTCTAAGGCAGACGCCGGCAGACGCCGGGAGGTCGGATTCGTCCCGGGGACCGCAATCGCCGTCAGGGCCGACGCCTGGTTCGAAATCGACGGCTTCGACGCCGGCTACTTTCTCTACAACGAAGACATTGACCTCTGCCTCAGGCTACGACGAAGCGGGAAACGCCTGCTCTTTGAACCTGGTATGGCCTGCCTCCACGACCTGGGGGAGACCACCGGTTCCAGTCGTCGGTCAGCCCTCTATCTTGAGCAGATCACCCGGACCCGGCTGCGTCCCTTCAGACCCCGCGCCTACCAGCTCTATCTTGGAGCGGTTCACACCCTCTACAACATCGCCCGGATCCTCAGGTTGTTCCTCCGCCACG
>JBDLIO010000103.1:0-7061 GCA_039714865.1 Acidobacteriota bacterium
TTCGACGGCATCGACGACCAGCAGGCACACGTGCGCCTGCTCCAGATGTTTCCGCGCCATGACGACCGACAGGACTTCAGGACCCTTGTCGGTCTTGCCCTTCCGCCTGATGCCCGCCGTGTCAACCAGCCGGAAAAAGACGTCGTCTCGTTCGAGCACTGCGTCCACGGCATCCCTGGTTGTGCCCGGCACTGCACTGACAAGGACTCGTTCGTCACCAACCAGCTGGTTGAGCAGGGAGGATTTCCCGACGTTGGGCCTCCCGATGATGGCGATCCGGGCCTCTCGAGGATCCTCGTCGTGTTCCTCGTCACCGTCGTCGGCAACACCGGCGAGATGGGGCTCCAAGGCATCCCATAAATCGGCAAGGCCCAGGCCGTGTTCGGCAGAGATTACGGCAGCGTCTCCAAATCCCAGCGAAAAGAACTCATACGCCTGCTCTTCGGCATCCGATCGATCACTCTTGTTGACCGCCATCACGATCGGCACATCGACGGTCCGGAGCCATCGAGAGATCTCCTGATCTTCAGGCATCAGTCCCGTCTCGCCGTCAACCAAAAACACTATGGCGTCAGCCTCTCGGGCGGCGATATCCGCGTGCGTGCGAATCATGGGCACAAAAGCATCCGAATCTTCGAAAATCAATCCTCCGGTGTCGATGATCGTCGCTGTCCCGCCCCGCCAGGGTGCGTCCCCGATGATTCGGTCTCGGGTCACACCCGGCAAATCGTGAACCAGTGCGCGCCGGCTCTTCGTCAGCCTGTTGAACAGGGTTGACTTCCCGACGTTGGGCCGACCCACGATGACGATGACCGGCTGACGCTTCATTTGACCTCCGGAGCATCGGACTGCACATCGTCCATCTTCCAGCGGGTTCCCGCTTCCTGGCCTATGACCCTCCGGCCCGTCACCATCCACCGCCCGTCAATCAGACGCAGCTGGATGATGGAGTCCTGGATCGAGGTTGGGTTGCGGCCCTTTTCCCGTCCGTTGAACGCGTCGAACTGCGTGACATCCCAGACCTCGGTGGTCGCCACGGTGGCGTTAATCTCTCTGAAAACATCGATGCGCGTGAATTCAACGGACAACAGCCGAGCCTCGACCCGGTCGCCGGTCCCGGCCAGACCTCTGAGCATCTTTCGGACCCCCTGGACCTCGGAACCCGTGGCCAGATCTTCGATCGGCTCAATGCTCAAGCTCGAGTACGCCTCCGTCAATGCGTGAAGATAGGTCGTCACGGTCTGTTCGACGGCCAGGCGGGCCTGAGGGTCGGGCGTCGTATCTTCGCACCCAGCGGTGATCAGAATGGTGAGCCCCAGCGCAAGAACCAGTACAAATCGAGCCGCTACCATTACCAACCTCCCAACGAAATAGTACCGGTGAAGGATAACAGTTCACACGCCAAAGTCTGAATTGGGTGACTTTGCCTGATCTTTCGAAGAGGCTGGGAGGCAGGAAACTCGAAACTGGAAACTCGAAACTGGACTCTTGTTTGAACAATCTCGCGAAGAACCCAGCACACCGGCCCATTTTTCATTTTTGTGGCTATCCCTCTTCGTGTTCTTCGTATTCATCGTGTCTTCGTGGTTCATCTTCTTCCCCCTTTGCGTTCCCTTTGCGCTCTTGGCGTCTTGGCGGTTCAATTGCCCTCTCGTTCTGCCCGAGGACACGAGGCGGGTTCGGAGACCCGCGCTCCCGTCTTGCTTCCTAGCCTCCCAGCTTCCTTCCGCCGGGTTAAGATTGATGCCTGGATTGAACCCTGGGAGGATCCATGAGCAGTCCGAGAATAGTAGTCATCGGCGGCGTCGCAGCCGGAATGAGTGCCGCATCGCAGGCCAAACGTAGACGACCCGAGGCCGACGTCATCGTTTTCGAGCGGGGTGACCGCATCTCCTACGGGGCCTGCGGCATGCCCTACAACATCGGGGATCCCTCACGGGACATCGAAGATCTGGTGGTTCTGACGCCGGCCCAAGCCGGCAAACGTGGAATCGATCTCCGCCTCCGGCATGAAGCCCTGGCCCTGGACACCGAAAACCGGTTCGTCACCGTGCGAGACCTGGACACGGGGAACGAGTTGAAGGAACCCTTTGACGCACTGGTTATCGCGACCGGCGCCCAAGCGGTCCACCTGCCCCTGCCGGGATTCGACCTTCCGGGCATCTTTCATTTGAGAAACCTGAACCACGGCCGTCTGATCAAAAACCATATCGCCGAACACTCTCCGTCGAAAGCCATCGTCCTTGGCGCCGGCTACGTCAGCATGGAGATGTGCCACGTTCTGACCGAACTCGGGCTCAAGGTCCAGATTCTCAAGAAACGTCCCCGTATTCTCCGCGGATGGTCAGAAGAAACGGTATCTCTTGTCGTTGCCGAACTCGATCGGCATGGTGTTGAAATCCATACGGGTATGGACATTACCGGGGCCGAACCCGGGCCCGACGGGAATGTCTCGGCACTGACGACGGATCAGGGTCCGTACCCGACCGACCTCGTCCTGCAGGCCGTTGGCGTACGCCCCAACGTCAACCTGGCGGTGGAAGCCGGTCTGAGCATCGGAGAGACAGGGGCCATCTGGGTCAACAAATACCAGCAGACCTCCTCGGAGGCAGTCTGGGCGGCCGGAGATTGCGCCGAATCCTATCACCGGGTCCTGCGCCGGAACGTGTGGACCCCCCTTGGAACGACGGCGAACAAGCACGGCCGAATCGCCGGCGCAAACGTCATCGGCGCCGGGCAGCAGTTCGCCGGGGTCGTCGGAACCACCGGTTTCAAGGTCTTCGACCTCGAGGTGGCCCGCTCCGGTCTCGGCCTGGAGCAGGCACAGGCCGAGGGGTTCGAACCTGTCTGGGTGACCATCAAGCAGCAGTCGAGGGCCCATGGCTATCCTGGAGCTTCTCCAATCCAGGTCACACTGATCGCAGACGGGCCCACCGGAGTTCTCTTGGGCGGCGAGATCGTGGGCCGGGAGGGCGCCGCAATGCGTGCCAACATCTTCGCTGCAGCACTGGCATCCCACATGAGCGTGGCGGATTTGCAGGGTCTGGACCTGGTCTATTCGCCGCCCTTCGCCTCGGTCTGGGATCCGATCCTGGTCGCCGCCAATCAGTTGATCAAAAAGGTCGGGAGGACGGCATGAGTACAACCAAGAATCTCACCTGCCCCCACTGCAGATCCGCCCTGACTGTCGATGTCGAGGCCGGAGTCATCGTCCACCATGAGGCCCCGCCCGAGACGAAGGAGAAGATCGACTTCGAACAACGGGTCGAAGGGCTCAAGGCCGAACAGCAGCGCGCCGCCGACAAGATGGACGAGGCTCTCCGCAAGGAGAATGACCGAGGCCGCCTGCTGGAGGATCGTTTCGCGGAACTGATGAAAGGCGCTTCGGAGAAAGATGACGGTACCCGGCCGTTGAGGGATATTGACCTTGATTAAGAACCAAGCCGACGTTCTACAAAAGGCGGTAATTGGAGGGTTCACCGATGATCGCACACCGTGGGGCTTTCCCGAGCTCGGGCTCGGGTTTGATAGCCATAGAACTTCATGGCGCCTCTTCCGTTTCACTCCACGGGACCGTCAGTTTTCTGATAGAGTCAAACCTTCGAAGAAAAAGGAGAATTCGAACATGAATACCAAAAAGTTTCCCTCAGTCCTTTGGGTCCTGGCACTGACCATTTTCGCAGCCTGTGGCGGGCAGACGGTCGCGATTGCCGACCAGATTCCCTCGAGCCCCGACGGCACCGTGCGTTTCGTGGCTGAAAAAGTTGCAGACGGCCACCCGGAGGTCATTTGGGAGGCCCTACCGCCGACATACCGGAACGACATCAACGGCTTGACCCATCTCTTCGCGACCAAGGTCGATGCCGAGGTGTGGGACAAGAGTTTCGGCGTGCTGCGCAAGGCCGCTGTCGTGCTCCAGGACCAAAAGGACCTCTTCCTCGGTTCGAAGATGTTCGCCATGGCTGAGGACAAACAAGACGAGATTACCGACAACTGGGACACCGGAACCCTGGTCTTCAGTACCTTGGTCAACAGTGACATCGGCAACCTCAAATCACTGGAGACTATCGATTGGGGTCAATTCATGGCCACGACCGGCGCTCAGTTGATGGAGGTCGCCAAAAAAGCCTCTGCCGCCACCGAAGAGAATGACTACGAAAATGAGTTTCTGGCGAAGGTCAAGGGCATGGACATCGAGGTCCTCGAGAAAACCGACACCACGGCAAAGCTGAAGATCTCCGCTCCGGATGAAGAGCCGGAAGAGATCCAGATGACCAAGGTCGAAGGACGCTGGGTGCCGACGGACATGGCAACAGACTGGGACACGGAAGTTGCAGAGGCACGCACCAATCTGGAAGAGATCACTCCGGAGACCATCGCGCAACAAAAGATGCAGATCATGATGATGGTCGGCATGGCCGAGGCATTCGTTGACCAGGTTGCACAGGCCAAAACCTCGGAAGAGCTCGACCAGATGCTGCAGGGGCTTCTCGGCGGTCTGCTGGGCGGCGCCATGGGCGGCCCCCCGCCTCAGATGGACGACGCACCGGCCGAGAACGAAGCACCGGCCGAGTAGACGCCTCTTTGGGGCTGGTTCTCTGCAATTCAGGCTTCAGACTGTAACCTGCGAACTGAGACCTGTAGCATTGGCAGCTTGCAACGGCCGACCGTCACAATGCGGGGCAGGAGCCCCGCGCTCCAAAACGCAGGCCCAACGGAGTATTGGCTTCCCTTTTTGTGCCTCTTTGTGCCTTTTTGTGGCTATTTCTTGAGTTCTGCATACGGCTAACCTGCGACCTGACATCGCTTGGCGAAGCCGGACTATGTCCTCAGGTAGGCAATCAAATCCTGCGTCAAATGTGACCGGCGCAACCGGGAGAGAGCCCGGCTTTCGATCTGGCGAACCCGCTCTCGCGACAATCCCATCAAAGCCCCAATCTCTCTGAGAGTTCGCGGTTGGTCGTCATTCAGGCCATATCGCAACGCCAACACCTCCCTCTCACGCTCCGGGAGACCGTCGAGGGCATCCCCAAGAGCCTGGGCAAAAGACTGCCGGAGTATCGTCTCGTCGGAATCCGGGAAGATCGTCTGCTCGAGCAAGGTCCCCAGTTCCGAGTCGCCACTCTCATCGACGTGAGAATTGAGCGAAAGCGACGCCAGAGACGCCCGCCTCAGAACACGAACGTCTTCAAGGGAGACCTCCAACTCTTCGGACAGTTCCCTGTTGGTCGGACTTCGGCCAAGGCGTTCGGCCAAAACAGTACGCACCCTCTCGAGCCGGTAGAGAGTGTTGGCCTGTTTCTGGGGCAGGCGAAAGGTCGAACCGTTCTCGGCGAGAAAATGGAGGATCGCCTGGCGAATCCACCACACGGCATAGGTAATGAACTTGACGTCTTGACCTTCCTTGAATGGGTCGTACTTTTTTGCTGCTTGAATCAGGCCGAGGTTGCCCTCGTGAATGATGTCGAGAAACGGAATGGTGGATCCCCGGTATCGTTTGGAATACGCCACCACAAACCTCAGGTTGGCAACGACCAGTTCCCTCACGGCCTCTTCGTCTCCATCTTGGACCCGCCCGGCAAGTTCCCTTTCTTTGTCGTGGCTCAGGCTTGAATACCGTGAGATCTCATTCAGATATTGCTGCAACGTTGCGGTCTCGGAGCTGTCTGAACGATAGGCGCTGTAGTGGGCCATGTCAGGAGGGCGCAGGGCATTGAATCAACGCCGCCTTTCGGGTGTCGTGAAGGACCTTTTTCGTTGCATTCTCGGCCCGTACGGTGAGTACAGCGCCTCGAACACGCCTCAAACGCCACTTCACGACCCTCCGAAATCCATCCATGATCAATGTCCTACACCCTCCTAGACGGAATCGTCTTCGACTGTCTGAATCGTTCCGCTCTCGACCCGGACCAGGGCGTGGTACCGCGGAACCTCGCATTCGGAACTGACGTGACGCCTAACCAAGTCGGCCAGGATCTCGTTGTCCTTTTGCAGTTTCTGAACCTGCTCTCTCAGGTTGAGGATGATTTCAACACCAGCCAAATTGACACCGAGATCTCGAGTCAAGGCGATAACCGTCTCGAGCCGATCACAGGTCACGTCGTCATAGAGGCGGGTGTTGCCACGGGACCGGTCGGGATTGAGCAGCCCCTCCCGTTCCCACAGCCTCAGGGTCTGCGGGTGGACATTGTACCGTTCGGCCACCCAGGAGATCATTCGATAGCGGGGCTTTGACTTCATAGTCTTCCTTTTTACACGTCCAATTTAACACCAATCCGGCCGGACCGATACCTGCAGGTTCGCCGGCCGCCTTCACGAGACTCGGCTCAACAGTTGACGGCGCCTGGTTTTCCCCGGGCGCCGTCAAAAGATCTGCAATCACTCCGTCGAACGACCTACTGGTCGGATTCGGCATCGACGTCGACGTATTCGGCGTCAATGACCTCTTCCTCGCCCGTCGAATTCTCCGCGGGGGGCGCTTCTTCATGCGCTCCGGCATCCGGTCCGGGCTGCTGTGCCTGGCTCTGGTACAGAGTCTCCGCAACTTTGTGGCTGGCGGAGGTCAATTTTTCATAGGCCGAGTCCATGCCTTCCAGACTCCCATCTTCCAGCGCACTCTTGGCCTCGGCGAGAGCACTCTCAATCGACGCCACATCGTCCTCAGCCAATTTGTCCTTGTTCTCGGCAACCAGCTTCTCAGTCGAATAGACCAAACCGTCGAGTTTGTTTCTACTTTCGATCTGACGTCTCTTGGCCTCGTCATCCCCGGCGTGAGCCTGGGCCTCATCAACCATTTTGCCGATCTCATCCTCCGACAATCCCGAAGAACCTGTGATCTGGATCTTCTGTTCGACACCCGTGCCCCGATCCTTCGCGGCAACGTGGAGGATTCCGTTGGCATCGATATCAAAGGTCACCTCGACCTGAGGAACTCCCCGCGGCGCCGGTGGAATCCCCATCAAGTGGAACCGACCCAGAGTCTTATTGTCGGATGCCATCGACCGCTCACCCTGCAAAACGTTGATCTCTACCTGATTCTGATTGTCATCCGCAGTCGAATA
>JBDLIO010000104.1:0-7050 GCA_039714865.1 Acidobacteriota bacterium
TTTGGGCGACGAGCATACCTGATTGCAAACTGGATACAGGAAACTCGATTCTCCGGGCTTGGCCGGGTCACCGCGTCGGGTATCCGCGTCCGCGTCCGGGGCCGGATCCGTAGACCGCGACGGCGTCGGCGACAGCATCCGAACAGCCGGAATCGTCAGGAAAGATGGAGGGCCTTGGCCCACCAATCATCTCTCGGTGAGTTCGACTCCTAATCCATCGAATAAAAAATCTGCAGCGTGTGGAAGGCATGGGCCGAATGGCACAGCCGGGCGACCGCGTAGTAGGCGTATTCCGGGTAGGCCACGGTCGGATAATCCACCGAGGTCTCCAGGATGTGTTGAATATCCCCGCTTACGCCGGTTGTCGTGAAGAAGGCCATCTGCAGGGCCTCACTGGTGCTGTTACTCACGCGGTACAACCAGACGGCAACGTCCTCGTAGCCGACGCCGTCACACGCCCCGGGCCCGTTGAACCCGTCAAAGACCGAAGCCTGAACGGCCGAGATGGTCGCCCCCTCAGGGATATAGATCGGCGCAACGGCATAGGCGTTCTCGACGTCCTGCCCCTGGAGGATTCCCAGACCCACCGCATAATGCAACTGATCAGGATTGAGGCCGTCGCTGCGGAATGCCGCGGCCGGCACGACCAGGGGTGACCCGTAGGCCTTGCCCATGGTCTGAGTCATCTCCTCGAATTCTCCCTGAGTCAACCGCACCGCCGTGCTGCGTGAGGTGTCCGGATCGAGGGACCACCCGGGCGCGGCCAGGACCAGCATGATCATGCTCAATCCAAGAGTGATGCCGATGGTAAACCTATTGGTACATTGCATTGACTGAATCCTCCCGAAAACCACTGCGCCGTTCATGGCGACACCTCAGACCACGCCGAGGCGTCGCCCCGTTCGAACCCGTCGACGAAAACTACGTCTTCGTGGTACCAGATCCTGACCGAGATCAGTTTGAGATCCCCGGACGCCAGACAGGTTGAAACGTGGTAGGCGTAGTCCGGCAGAATCACTATCGGATCGTTGATTGATGAGTCACTGAGGGACTGCACGCTTGAGCTGCTGCCGGAGGTGCTGATCGTCGCCATGTCGTTAGCATCCCCCGGAGTCAGATTCGACGAGCGTGTCAACCACACAGACATATTGTTCCCGGCATCGTTATCGATAACCGAGGCCCAGACCTGGTAGACACGAGCCCAGCGCGGCAGATAGACCGGCGCCTGGACGCAGCCACCCGGGAGAGCGGTCCCCTTGACGAACCCTGCCCACCAGACGAAGTTGTGGCTCTGGGCATCGTTGCCCTTGGTTGAGAAAGCCGCGGCCGGGATCGTCAACGGCAACGACCCTCCGAAGTTCTTGGCCTGGTCCCCTTCGACGGGAACGCCCTCCGAGGCGGCGGCATTCGAACAAAGACCGGCCGTTGCCAGAATCAGAAGGCAAAAGACCGTCACGATTGAGTATGTTGTGCGTTTCATGGCGTCACTCCGAATAGTCGATGGCGATCGAATAGAAGTCGTGGGTGGAGGCGCAGAAATCCACCCGAACGAAGTAGCGGTATTGGAGATTGCTGACGACCGGATAGGCGATGGACGAATCAACTCTCTCCTGCATCGCGGACGATGCTCCGGAGGTCGCCGTCAACGCCATCATCGAGACATCGCCGTTGGAGATCTCAACCCGATAGAGCCACGCATTGACCGACGGTATGGGACACGAGTCCGTGCCATCGACCGCGTAAAGTGTGAAGCTTTCTACCGTGGCGTATGACGGAAGGTAGACCGCAGCGATCATCTTTACACCGGCGCCCTCACCTTCCAGGTAACCGTCCGGGTGGAACCAGAATCCCTCGGGATCGTCACCATCATTGTGAAATGCGGCCGAAGGGATCACCAGGGGTGCTACGTGCCCGGCCGACCATGCCGGCGCCACCACCATCAACCCCAGAACCGCAACCATGCTGAATACCCTCAAAGTCGTCATCAGCTGCCTCCTTTCGGCATGAAGCTATTGCTCCTTGCTCGACCATTGATCTCCCCTTCAGCCTATGGCCCACCTACAGCTACGGCCATACAGCGCCACGACAAAAGCCTGCACAAACACGACAATCCTCGAATAGGGAGACCAAGAACCCAAATAAACGAGACTCTTTCTCATTTTTGTTGCCTTTTTGACCCTGATCCACTAGGGTTTGACCCTCGCTGGCCGCCTTCGGTCACCGAACAAACTCGGGAGATTTCTCATGCTTCAAAAGTCAACCCTGGCCGTCATTCTTGTCGCAATATTCGTGGCCTTTTCCGCATCAGCATCCGACGTCATCCAACTGGGGCCAACGGCCACGACAGTCGAGATGAGCCAGAATGACCGAGGCGACAGTGTGATCCAGGTCACAGTTTCCGAGGTTCGACTTGATGTGATCGAGATCGACGGACAGCGCTGGGCGGCGCCGCGGGTGCCCGACGGATCCAATCTGATGGAACGAGGGCTGCCGGCCATTCCTTTCCTCGAAAACCAATACCTGCTCGATCGAACCGACGGGATTGAGCTCCGGCTGACCGGAGTCGTCACCACCGAGATCGACCTTGACGCACACGATTTCGTCGGCATCGCCCCCTCGAAGGGTCACTTCGACCGGTCGATTGATCCTGAGAGCGTACCGTGGACCTTCGATCCCGAGGTCTATGGCGGCGAGAAAGACTTTCCGGCTGTGGACGTCTGGGTGGACTCCCCGACCATCGCCGGACCCTGGCGCGCCCAGGCCTTCCGCGTGCCGATCGCCACCTGGAATGCCGTTACCAACATCCTGACCGTTATCGAAGAAGCAACCTTTGAAATCGTGGCCGTTGCCGATGCCGCCAACCCGAGAATCGGCCCCGATCACGCGCCGACGGCCCTCTTCGGCAGCATGCGGGGGGCGGTCAACGCGGCGTCAAGCCGAGACACACGCTCGGCGGAAGCCGGTCGCTTGCTGATCCTGGCCTATGACGACTTCGTCGACGAGGTGCAGCCACTGGCCGACTGGGAGACCCTTGTCGGTTATCCGACGCTCCTGACGCCACTTTCAACCGTGGCGCCAACCCCGACGCCCACAGAAATCATGGCCTACATCCAGGGCCTGTATGACGAGCCCGAGGGTCTGGCCTGGATCATCCTCGTTGGTGACTACCAGCAAATTCCGAACCCGCCGGGCGTCAACGAAGGCGCAGACTGCGACCCCTGCTATACCAAGCTCGAAGGCGCCGACAACCGGCCGGATGCCTCGATCTCACGGATCTCCGCACAGAACGGGGCGGACGTTACCATTCAGGTCGACAAGATCCTCCATTACGAGCAGCAGCCGGACACCGGCGGCGCCGCAACCTGGTACGACCACGCCTTCGGCGTTGCGGGAGACGATTCGGGCGGATCGCCTTCCTACACCGACTGGGAGCGCATGAATTTCCTCAGGGACGATCTGCTGCAACCTGCCTACACCTACTCGGAGTTCGACGAGCTCTACCACTATCCCTCAACGACCGAGGTCAAAACATCAATTGAGGACGGCACGAGCCTTGGTTTGTACATCGGCCACGGCAGCGTCACCGCCTGGTCGACCTCGGGATTTTCGGTCACCGACGTACACGGGCTCGTCAACGGCGAGATGCTCCCCTTGATCTGGTCGGTCGCCTGTGTCAACGGCGCCTTCAACGATGCCAACGAGTGCTTCGCCGAGAGCTGGCTTCGCCGTGAAGGTGGCGGGGCCGTCAGCTTCGAGGGGGCGACGACCAACGAGAGTTGGGTGCCGCCTTGTGACGCCCAGCGAGGCGTCGTCGACGCCATCCGGCTGGAAACCGACTTCACCGCCGGCGCCCAGCATGTCGCCGGCAAGATCGCCTGCATGAATATTTGGGGTGACAACGACAGTTCCGAGGGCAACCTCTTCATGGAGCAGAGCACGCTGTTCGGTTCCAGCGTCTTGTGGCCCCGAACCGTCGAGCCCAGCGCCATCGATCTCCCGGACAATTTCAACGTTGCCGGAGGTACGGCGACCTTGACCGTCAGCGTCGGCGGATCACCTCTTACAAAGGCCGGAGGGGCAATCGTCAACTTCTACACCACCGACGGCGTTTCGATCACTTCGGTCGGTTCGGGCCTGATCGACGCGACCGGCACGGTTCAGGCTGCGGTCACCGGCGAGCCGACCCACTGCCACATCCACGGACATAACCTCGTGCCGCAATCCTTCGAACTGGCCGCCCAGGACGACGGGCGCGTCAACCTGGACGGCGCCGTCTACAACTGTTCCTCGACAGCCGGCATCCGGGTCGCGGATGCCAACGTGCCCGGCTCGACCGGCGGCGCCATCGACACCCTCATCGTCGACGTGTCGGCCGGCGGCGCTCCAGTTGCAGTCGTGCTGACCGAGACCGGCGCCGATACCAACTTTTATGACGGCACGGTGGTTCTCGGCACTGACCTCGCCGTATCCGACGGCGACACGCTGACGGTGACCTACGAGGATGCCGACACCGGCGCGGGCGCCCAGACCAAGACGGCCACGGCGACTCTCGACTGCCTGCCTCCCGGAATCGGAGCGGTCGAGACCAGCGCCGACCACGAGAGCCTGACGATCAGTTACTTCACCGATGAACCCGGCACGACCCTGGTTCGGTGGGGCACAACGACGCCTCCAATCAACGTCGTCTCGGACGACGCCCTGGTCGACGGCACTCATACCGTGACGATCGAGGGTCTCGACCCCTGCGCCCGGATCTTCTTCGAGGTCGGCTCGACCGATGCCGCCGGAAATACGACCCTCGACACCAACGGCGGCGCCTGGTATTCGGCGGACACCCTGGGTTGGGCGTTCTATCTCGAGGAGACGATGGACGCAGACCCCCTGTGGGCCATCGATAACGGTGGCAACAGCCACGGCTGGGCCTTCGGCGTTCCCCAGGGTGCCGGTGGACAATACGGCGGACCCGATCCGACCTCGGGCTTCACGGGAGACAACGTCTACGGCGTCAACCTTGCGGGTGATTACGACAATAATCTGGCGAACGATCAACTCAAGCTGACGACGCCGGCGATCGACCTCAGCGAAGCGACGGCGGTTCAGCTGAGCTACCGGCGGTGGCTGGGCGTTGAGAGCCCGACCTATGATCACGCCAGAGTTCAGGTGTCGACCAACGGGGGCGCCTCCTGGTCAACAGTCTGGGAGAATGACTCCGAGGTTGCCGATTCTGCATGGTCCGAACACACCATCGATCTGACGTCAATCGCTGCGGGTCAGGCGGATTTCAGAGTTCGTTGGACCCAGGGTTCGACAGACGGGTCGTGGCAGTATTCCGGCTGGAACATCGACGACGTTCGCCTTGAGGGCTCGGCGCCCTGCGGCGGCATCGGTTCGATCTTCGTCGACGGCTTCGAATCGGGCGGAACCTCGGCGTGGTCGATGACCAGCCCGTAGAGTCGTCTCCAACCCCAACCGTACAAGCCTCGGGGTTTGCCCCGGGGCTTTTTGGTTCTTAACTGAGCCTCGTGCATCATTCGGATCGTCACGATGCGGACGTGGACGTCCGCGCTCCCGCGGGCAAATCCGGGGTCACGATGCGGACGTGGATCCGCGCTCCCGCGGGCAAATCCCGAGTCACGATGCGGACGTGGATCCGCGCTCCCGCCACAAGGGCTCAAGCACTCTTTATGGAGCGCGGACCTCCTGGTCCGCAACGGCAGACCTTGGACCCGCAGGGATCACCGACTCACAAGGTCCGCCGGCACAATGGTGACCTGGCGCCGGCGCCGGCTGAGCCCATGCCCTCGTCGTACGAATTGCCTCAGAACAACTTGAGAAACACCAGCCGGACCGTGAAGTCCTCGGCCGGACCCTCGATGGGCACACCGATATCGAAGTTGACGACGGTCTGCCAGGGCCCGATCAGCGTTCCGTTGAGGCTCAGACCTGCCAACAGCTCGTTATCCAGGCCCGTCGCCTCGTCGGTGGCCCAGGCGGCGTCTCCGCGCAGTTCGAGGCGTAGGAGTTCGGCGAGGCTGAATCCGTAGGCCAGGTGGATGGCATTGACCTCTTCGGCGGTGACCAGACCGCGCTGATAACCGGCAACGGTCGAATCCCCGAAGGTATCGAAACCGAATTTCGAGAAACGGTCGAGGTCCTCCCCGCCGAGGTGCTCCAGCCGCATGCTGATTTTGGTGTAGCCGGAGACCCACCAGGACTTGGACAGGCCGAGGCGCCAGCGCAGATAGTCCTCGTGTTCCGGATCGAAATCGGTGTTGCCGACAGCACCCCAGGACTCCCAGTCCGAACGGGTGGCATCCTCGACCCCGGCGCTGAATTCGTAGCCCGCTCGGGAATACTTGAGATCAAGCCCCAGGGAATGAGTCAGAGTGCTCTGCGGAAGGACGAAGTCCTCGGCCGTATCGTCGGCCCGACTGAAGTCGGTGAAACCCAGGGAGTAGGTCAGATCGAGCTTGCCGAAACTGCCCAGGGGATGGCCCAGGTAGAGATCCAGCACCCCCCCCATGGTTTCCACCGCTTCTTCCGGAACCTCGGCGCCGTTGCGATAGAGCAAATCCTCCCCGGAAATCGCCACCCCTCCGAGGCGAGCACCGGCATCCCACCGGGAGCCGAGGAACGACGGGTCGGCAATGTTGGCGTTGACGAGCACGCCAGCGAAGAAGATGTTGGTCTGGGCGCCGGTCCCGGCCACGTCGTTGGAGAAATAATCAATGCCGACCAGGGGCAAGGGAAAGTCGAAGGAGGCGTCATAGTAGGTGCCGGCCAAACCGAAGAAACGATCCTCGTCGAAGCCTTCCTGCACCGTCCGGGTCCCATCCTCGGCCCGCTCCAGATACCGAAGACCTTCCTCGGTATCCCGAACCATCGTGGCATCTTCGGCATGAGCCGTGGCCAGACGCTCGTCGAAAGCATCCCGGTTGATCATGATGCCGCTCAGGGCGCTCTCCTTGACCAGCTGAACCGATGCATTGAGGATCGACTGCAGCTCCTGCCCGATGACCCGGGTCGGCAAGACAAAGCCACCTTCGGCCC
>JBDLIO010000105.1:0-7021 GCA_039714865.1 Acidobacteriota bacterium
CTCGCACAGCTTGAGTTCAGGATCATTCGCCAGCGTTTGCATCGCGACATCCAGCATCACGTCATATCGGCTTTCGATTTTTTCGCAACTGGACAACAACTGACCCATGACCCCTCCTCACACTTCAACCTCAGGAGGCCCACGTGTTATTTCATGAACCACTGACATTTCTTGACGAGGTCGAGGCAATCGCCCGGTTGGGCGCCGAAAAGTTGATACCGAGATTTCGATCCCTCGAAGCCGACCAGATCAGCGAAAAGGCCCGCAACGATCTGGTCACCATCGCCGACCACGAGTCCGAAGCGGCAATACTGGAGGCCATAGCTCAGAGATTTCCGGACCATGCCGTGCTCTCGGAGGAGGCCGGCTGGCACCAGCGGGACCCGTCCCGGCCGACGTGGCTCGTCGATCCCCTCGACGGGACGACCAACTTCGTGCACGGCCTCGCCCACTTCGCCGTTTCAATCGGGGTCGCCTATGAAGACCAGATGCTCTTCGGCGTCGTCCTGGATCCCGTCAAGAACGACATCTTTCGCGGTGCTCGAGGGCACGGTGCGTGGTGGAACGGTGAGCGGTGCAACGTCAGCTCCCGGGCGGCCCTGCCCGGCTGCCTGCTGGCCACCGGATTCCCCTTCAAGGCACACGACGTGCTCGATCGTTACCTCGGGATCTTCCGCGAGGTCTTCTTGCGATGCAAGGCGATTCGACGCCCCGGGGCGGCCGCCCTCGACCTGGCCTATACCGCCGCGGGCCTCTATGACGGATTCTTCGAATTCCGCCTTGCGCCGTGGGACCTGGCGGGCGGCACCCTTCTGGTCGAGGAGGCCGGCGGCACGGTCGCAGCCATCGACGGAGGCGCCGATATCATGGCCGAAGGCAGCGTCGTCTGCGGCCCTTCGGGCGTTGTTGCCGAACTGCTCGAGGTCATCAACCGAGTATCGTGAACTTTCGAGTACCGTCGACTTTTTCGGCATTGCACTCCTTTGAGCCATCCACGGCGTGCAACGCGCCGATCATCGAAATCACCTGCCGATCAGCCTTTTGAGACGAGGATTGGTCTATACTCAGGAAGTAGAGACTATTCTCATGAATGAAGAGGATTTCGGTCACCTTGTTCGGCAGTACTCACGGCTGATTCGTTCAGCTGTGGCGCGTATTGCAGGCCCCTCGGCCGCCGGGATCTGCGACGACGTCGAACAAAACGTCCTGATTGCCCTGTGGCAGGCAATGCCGGGTGAGCAAATACCGGATCATCCTTCCTCTTACATTTATAGAGCGGCCGTTCGGGAGACCATTCGTGCCGTTCGGGGTCTGAAGCAGACATCCGAGTTGGGACCCGATGCGGACAAGGCCGACCTCTCGGTCTCTCAGGATGTCATTGTGGAGGGCAAGGAGTTGGGTCGTGCCATTCGGACGACCCTTTCGGAGATCGGACCGGACCGCCGACGTGCGGTGACGGCCCATTTGGCGGGCTACGATGTCAAGGAGATTATGGCGATGTTCGAATGGCCCTATCACAAGGCTCGAAACCTGATTGCGCGAGGCATGGCTGATCTCCGCAGGAAACTGGACGCGCGAGGTTGCCGTGACTGAGATCGTACGTTTCAGAACGGCCTTCATGCTCACCGACCCCACTGAGGCCGAAAGACACTTGTCCGAGCAACAGTGGGAGAGCCTGGCATGCGGAGAACTCGACCAAGAAAATCATGAGGCTGCCCTGGACCACATCCTCGGCTGCCGCCGATGTGCCGAAATTCACCAGTCCCTGTTGGTGCTCCGAGAGAATGCACATACCTTTGACCCCGGCGCCCCAGTTCCCAATGTCGCCCGGAAGTCGTCGAGCCGGGGCTGGATTTTTTCAGGCATGCTGGCGGTGGCGGCAACGCTTCTCGTCATTGTGTTCAGGCCAGTCGGCCCCGACCTGACCAACTCCGGTCCCCCGGCCGCGTTTGATCCCGTCCTTCGGTCCTCGCAGTGGGAGCAGTCGGCCACACCACTGTCGCCGGTAGGCCAGACCTCAATGTCCAGGGTCGTTTTCTCATGGACGTCTTCGCCGACCGCTCCGGTCTCAATCGTGCAGTTGATCGATGGTCACGGCGAGGTTGTGTGGACCAGTCAGGAGACCGAAGCAAATACCCTCGACTGGCCTGACAATATCGCACCGAGTCCAGGACGCCATTATTGGAGAGTACTGTCCTTCGGGGGAGCGGCCGGGGGACAACAGGCATCCGACCTGGTGGCCTTCGACCTGAGCGAGTTCCCATCCGGAAACCCCGGATAGGAACTGCGTGGTTTTCGAGGCGGAAAAGTGTAATTTTTCGCAAATATCGAGGAAATCAAGGATTTGCGCGGAGCCGTACTCCCTGTACGTCGCACAAGCAAATCCGCAGATTGACGAAGAGACTTCGAAAAAGGGCACTTCCCGGACGAAAACTACCGAGGGTCCCCCATGACCTGAAATGCGGCCCAGTGAAATGGGTGAGTGGAGGTCCCCCCGAGCATCAGCTGGTCATTCTGCGCGCCACGGAGAGCCTCAGCCGGCCCCACGCCCCGTTCGAGACGGTCATAGAACCCACTCATTAAAGATGCCGCCGACTGATCCGACACCGGCCACTGGGTTACGACGACAGACCGTGCGCCTGCAAATTGGAACGCTCGTGCGAGACCGACAATGCCCTCACCGGGCACCTCGCGACCTCCGGCCGTGCCACAGGCGGACAGCGTGACAACCTCGGCGTCGATGACCATTTCGTTCATGATCTCGAAGGCCTTGAGGACCCCGTCATCGCCTGAGTCATCCCTCCCGCCGTTCCCAGCCGACAAGAACAGCGCCGACTCCATCGGGGTCCTCCTGTCGGCGAGGGCGTGAACCGCAAAATGCACGAAGGTCGCTCCCGGTGTGACATCCCTGACCGCGGCCTCGGTCGCATCAGCTCCGAGGAAAACTGTGGCGTCTTTTCCGAAAATCTGTGCGATATTCTCCACTTCCGATCGGGAACCCGGAAGCGGTCCCAGGCCCTTGGGTTTTTCGAGGCCTTCCCCAGGTGAAACGAGCGGATCTCCAAAGGCGACGAGCTTGGGCTGTGGCCTGGATTGCGTCGTTCGGAGGCCCTTGAGGGCCGCAACGACTCCCGCCGAAGGGTTGAATACCAGAGCTTTCCACTGCCCGAGAAAAACGCCATTCTCGGGATCAATCAGGGCAGCAAAGGGGAGGTCCAATAAGGGACCGTCGGGAAGGATCAGTACCCGATCGGCCGATTCAATATCATCCCGGCAAGGTTCGATCAAGACCCGAAACAGGCGCTCAGCTTGGTCCCTCAATGCCGGTTCCAGTAGGGCCCCCGACTTCCCTCGGTTGATCAACGCCCTGAATATATCGACCTTCAACGAGAGTTCATCGGCGCCCACGGGAAGAACCGACGCTTTGAGAGATGCCCGTCCGTCGGCATCCACGGTGACCGTCATCACCAGTGAACGATCCTTACCGACGACGTAGGACAGCAAAATCGTGCCGGTATCGGCCACGGTCGCGACATCTCTGAACCTGAGAGGTTGAGGCCGGCCGAAAGTCTTGAACCGGGGTGATGAAACCCCAATTTTCTCGAGCAACATCATGTATTGGTCTCTCAGTATGCGGAGATTTTCATTCAATTGCTCGAGCCGTTCGGCATTCTCCCTCAGGCTGATGCGGGCCCGCTGAGCCTCGATCCTCCGGATACGGCCTTCAGTCCGCGTCTTTGAGAACCACAACTCGGTGGAAACCCCCGGGGGCACCTGATTTTGATCCATCAACATCGCGCACAACGCGCCCGTCCTCCCCCGTTCGATCACGTCGAACGCCTCGACTGCTCGGCCCTGATCGACCAACAGCCCCGCCATCGCTCTGTAGAAACCGAAAAACGACCCAGCGAATTGGGCCCGCTCTTCATCAGACAGGCCCATCCTCGAACGGCAGTCTTCAATGATGGCGAGGGCTCGACGCCACATTTCCTCCGCCTCGGCCGGTCGGCCGGTTTCAAAGCGGACCAATCCCAACAAAAAGAGACTCTCCGCAACTTGAGGGTGACCGGGCGCCACTCTCAAACGGATTTCCAGAGCCTCTCGGAAAAGACCGTCGGCATCGTCAAACCGCCCCCGGGACCTGGCGACCTCCCCCAACTCCAACAGGGTGTTGGCCAACCATCCGGACTGAGGCGCCAGTGTTTGTTTGATTTCCAGGGCTCTTTCGAGAGGAGGCCCGGCGTCATCGTACCGGCCCGAGCGCCTCAAAGAAACACCGAGGTTGTGCAAACTCGCGGCAACATCCGCCCCACCCGGGTTGATCTGTTCACGAAGACCAAGAGCCTGCCGATGATAAACGCTGGCGGATCGATAGTCTTCCTCCCTGAGGGCAACATTGCCGAGATTTGTCAAGATCCCGGCCTCTTCAACACCCCCGGGCCGGAAGCTTCTAAAAGCCTCGAGTGCCTGCAGGTAGGATGACCGGGCCTCTTCGTATTGCCCCAGACTCTTGGCGACAAGGCCAAGGTAATTGGCCGCATAGCCCATCTGTTCAGGGGGTGATCCAAGGCGTTCTGCCTCGGAGAGGTCCTCTCGAAACAGTCGGCGGGCTGTGTCGAAATCGCCCTTCTTGAAGGCGATCAACCCCAGGTTACCGAGAAAATCGCAGATGGCCGGGCTTTCCGGCGCCAAACGCCGGACGATGGACAGACCCTGGCGATAATCCTCTTCTGCAGCGTCCCACTCCGACCGGAAATAGGCTGTGGTGCCGTTCACCTTCAGCGCTTCGGCAACCTCCATGTTCTCGCCATGGGCCTCTCGATAGATCACCAGTGCCTTCCGCGCCTCCGGACCACATTTTCTGAGATTGGCGCGGCATTGTTGAATCAGGAGGTGGGCGACCAGCGGACCTTCGGTTCCCAGGCCTCGATGCAGATCCTGAGCTGTCTGCAAGGCCTCGGCCGCCGGAGGCAGACGGCTTGCCTTCAGGAGACGGTGTCCCGTTCGTTCCCAGAACACGGCCCGATCGAGGCGGTCCGGGATGGCCTGTGCCGCCCGCTGCAAACGGTCTCGAGCCTCCTGAGGACGATCCCCCAGGTACAGGACAACCGCCAACTGAAGGTCAACCCATGCCGACCCCTCGACCTTCTCCGCCTCACCAAGTTGACCGGCGATAGCATCAAGAGCCACAATTGCGGCCTCAATCTCTTCGTCTGTAACATGATCTTCGGCCCGCCGGAGCCGCGAAAGCACTCCTGGAGAAAGGACAGGCCGCGATTCAACCCGCCAAACGCCCGTCTGAACGACGGTCTGCAACTCCCGTCTGCCCCGCCGAAAGGTCAATTCCACCGGTCCGGCCGGCGCCTCCCTCTGTTCGACCAGGGCCAGGTCGAACGAGGAATCGATAGGCCCGCCCAGATCACCTCGCCGCCAATGGATAATGGTATCGCCCACTTCAAGGCCTGCTCCGGCAGCGGCCCGCCCGCTTTCGCAGCGCACAACGACTGCGCCGGCCTCAGGCCCTCGAGGCTCTCTACAGGCCCACGACAAGGCAATGACAATCACAAGCGAACACCCGAGAACACTCGCTCTGAGCAGGGCCGAGTTACTTCTGATCATCATGGCAATCTCCTGCGATCTTACCCCGTTTGACCAAAACTGAGCAAACCAAACACCTTCGCCCTCTCTCAATGCGTGAATCGAGTGACACCCCAATATCGGCCGTCTGCTTCGGCGCGGATCTCAGTGCTGAATTGATGAACGAAAAAGGAGGTCAGACAATGCAGAGAAGAAACCGGAGTCCAGGTCTCGCGATGGTGCTCTTGGTGGGCTGTGCGCTCATCACCACCCCAGCGTTCTCGGGCGAAATCCAGGAGGGGGAGATCCAAGGACCAGAGCAAACGGCCGGACATCTCCTGGCAAACACAGCCACTGGTCTGGCGGTTCAGGCATCGTTCTCCCCCGGCACGGTTGCGGAGCCGTCGTGTCGGAAGGGCAAACGGATCCTCGGAACGAGCCCGAACTTTGTCGTACGAGCATCACTCAAAGTCCTTTTGGATGACTGTCACGATTGTTGTTCCGAAAACATCCTCTTCATAGATGGATTCGAGAGCAACAACACATCGAACTGGTCAGCCACCGTCGGCGGCTGAATCCGTTATCCGGCCAGCCCGGCCCATCGCGGATATTGAAAGGAGCCCAGAAATGAAAACCACCAAAATGACCATTCTGATCTCTCTCGTTATTCTCCTGCTCTGCGGGATCCCAACGATCTCCATGGCAAATGAGCTGATTTTCGAAGGTACCCTCAACGACGCCGAAGGACGCCCCGTCGCCGACGGTTCCCATTTCTTTGATTTCACGATCTTCACCGCGCCTGCAGGCGGCACGACGCTGTGGGCCGAAAGCCATGACAACGTCAATATCGAGCAGGGACACTACTCGATCATCCTCGGCAGCAGGACGGCCCTCGACCTGCCGGCCGGCACCTACTGGGTGCAGACTACCGTCGACGGCGAAGTGCTCCAGCCCCGATCCAAGATCCTGCTCGCCGACGGGGATTGCACGATCACCAACAATCTGATGGTCGACGGCAAAATCGGTGTCGGGACGGCGAGTCCGGTTTTCCCGATCCAGATCGACCAAAACAACTTTGCTGCCAGCTTTATTTCCTTCTGGGGTTCGGATTGGCCTGGGTCCTATGCTGAGTTCAAGCAGGCCCATTCGGACGGATTGATCATCAACTCCCACACCGGCGGAACATGGGCGGAGATCCGATTCCAGAATAACGGCGTCACCAACATGTACCTGAGATCCAACGGCAACCTGGGCATCGGAAACGAGGAGCCTAATGAAAAACTCGAAGTTTGGGGCAAAGGCCGCTTCGGAGACCGAACAACCACACCGACGATCGCCGGCGGTATCGTTGATGTCCATAACCCCAGTGGAGTCGGCTCAAGTCTCCTGGTGACCAGCTTCGGCTTCAGTACCGAGACGATGTTCGTCGTTGAAGGCGGCGGGG
>JBDLIO010000106.1:0-7011 GCA_039714865.1 Acidobacteriota bacterium
GCCCTGACCGACGGCATGGTCATCGTCATGAACGGCGTCCGGCAGGAAATCGAGAGCAAGGTCCTGGACAACGACCCGGCGATCATGGGTCTGTATGTCGCCGCCGACGGCCGGCTGTTCGTGCGGACCTGTTTCGACCAGGAAGAGCATTATGATATCGGCACCGCGGGGCGGTTCGACGTGATCTCTCCCGACGGCGAATTTGTCGAACAGCTGACCCTGACCGTACCTGATTTCGATGGCGACAAGGACCGCCTGATGTTCATGGACGGGACCAATTTCGTGGTGATCCGCAACTTCGACCAGGCCCAGCAGGCCATGTTCGCCGGGTTCGGGGATGACGAAGAGGAAGAGGATGATCTCGGGGACGCGGAACCGCTCGAGGTGGTTTTCTACCGGATGCCCTAGGTAGACTGGAGGCCAAATGCGAATTTTCTGGGCTCTGACGCTGTGTTTCTTTTTGTCCGGCTGCAGCTACCAGCAATTCGGATTGCCAAGGGAAACGGAACCGGTACATGAAGTCGGCGGGAACGATCCCGTGGTCAAGATTGGCCAAGTTGTGACAATCGTCACCGTGGATGGTTCGGAACATGACGGAGAAGTCGTCGCGGTTTCAGCCGGACAAATCGTACTTGGCAAATCCGGAAACTACGGGTTCGAGGAAACGGTTTTTCAGGCGGAAGATATCAAGGAAATCAAGACACGGAAGATTCCGGGGCTCGTTTCGGGGATCCTCATTGGAACAGCGGTCCTGATGGCCCTGTTGCTCCTGGGCCTCTCCCAAATGGAGTGGCCCTCCAGTTGAGGGGGATCACACAAGGTAGAGATCCACCAAAACAACGGCCAGCAGCACCATCCCGATCCACGAATTGATCTCGAAAAACGCCTTGTCGATGCGCTTCATGTCGCCGCCGCGAACGATGGCCTGCTCCCAGGCCAGCAATCCCGTCATGATGACCACGCCGCCCAAAGACACCAGGCCCAACCCCGGGCCACGCCGCATTGCCCCGGCCATGAAAGCCACCGACAGAACATGGAAAACCCGGGACAGGATCAGCGCCTTCTCGACCCCCAGGCGCGAGGCCAACGAGTGAAGGCCGGCTTGGCGGTCGAAGTCCACGTCCTGGCAGCCATAAATCGTGTCGAAACCCGCCACCCAGAACATCACCGCGGCGGCCAGCCACAATGGGAAGGCCGCAAACTCGCCGGTGACCGCCAGCCAGGCGCCGACCGGGGCGACCGCCAGGCCCAATCCCAGAACCAGGTGGGCCAAAGGGGAAAAACGTTTCATGTAGGAGTAGCCCAGCACCACGGCCAGGGCCACGGGGCTCAGGCGGAAGCACAGCGGGTTCAACATCCAGGCTGCCAGCACCGGCATCGCGGCGGACAGGACCACGAACATCCAGGCTCCGGCCACGGAAATCGCGCCCGCGGGAATGTGGCGGTCGGCGGTGCGGGGATTGGCGGCGTCGATTTTCCAGTCGGCCACGCGGTTGAAGGCCATCGCGGCACTGCGGGCGCCGACCATCGCCACCAGCACCCAGAACAGAACGTGCCACGAGGGCCGGCCCTCGGAAGCGACCAGCAGGGAGATCAACGCGAACGGCAGGGCGAAGATCGTGTGCTCGAACTTGATGAGGTCGAGATAGCGTTTGATCAGGGTCATTCTTCGCCCCAACGTGGAGCCAGATCCACATCAACCCCCAGATGATCACACACCCGCCCAAGGGCGTCTTCGAGCCGATGAGCGGGACTGCCGAACTGGTGCAGGCCTCGAGCCAGGCGAAGGAGAAAGGCCTCAGCGGCGGCGGTTGAAGTTTCCCTGTCCATGGGGGGAGGATACAAGGGGCGCCAATGGCTGTCAGCTATGAACCTCGGGTCGAAAAGGTCAAACAGGTCAAAGAGGTCGAAAGGGTCAAAGGCCGAGGGCTCTTGGGATGAATATCCAATGTCGAAGACGAAATCCCTGAACCGACGGTCCTTGATTGACCATGCGCGGTTGGATTCAGTCTTGCCCGTGTAATCTTGGGCTATGAGAATCATCATTGGCTTGGGGGGCAATGTCGGCGACGTGAGGTCGGCTTTCGAGAGGGCGGCGGATGCGCTGGGAGAGGTCGATGTTCTGGAGATCCTCGGTCGTTCCTCGCTCTACCGGACGACAGCTGTGGGCCCCGACCAGCCGTCATACCTCAACGCGGCGGTATTGGTGGCTGCTGATACAAGCCCACGTAATCTCCTGAACTTGTGCCACCGAATCGAGGCGGCCGCAGGGAGAGATCGTCCGAAGGAGCGGCGCTGGGGACCGCGAACCCTTGATCTCGACCTGTTGATCAGTGAGAGCGTGGTGTGTCGTGGTCCCATCCTCGAATTGCCTCACCCGCGGTTGGTCGAGCGCGCCTTTGCCCTCATCCCGGCAGCTGAACTGGCGCCGGGGTGGATCCATCAACTTGAGGGCCGAACCCTGGCCGGGTTGGCGGGAAAAGCGTCGACAGAAGATTCGGATGCCGTCAAGCGGATCGGAGATTGGTGAAAACACCGGAAATCAAGAGTGCCCCCTCCCCGACGGGGCGTGCCGTTCATGACTTTCTCCCTGCGCAGACCCGCCGATGACGGTGAGGCTTCGGGAAAAGTCATGAGGGGCAACCCACGGGGGCCGCGTGAGCAACCGAGTCTCGGCCGGCGCCGTAGGCCGCCGCGGCCGCTGACCCGGATTGCTGTCCCTGCCCACTGACGCGGTCCCGGTCGCTGAGGTCACCGACAAACCCGGAATCCAAGAGCACAACTCTCGGACGGCGCGCGCCGGAAGGCCGGGGTTGGAATCCAGGGGCAGGGACCGCGACGGGGGCCGCGACCGGGGCGGCGACCGGGACCGCAGCAGTGTTCAGTGGCCTCCCGGCTTCCCAGCCTCTAAACCACCGGTCTCGAGCCCGGTTTGGCAATCGGTATTCCCTCGGCGCAACGGGGACAATCTTCGGGCTGCCATGTCGGGAAATCCGCGTCCAGTAGAGCATGGTAGGGCGTGGAATCGAAAGGGGTGGGCGTCCCCGTCCGGTTGACGATCGATCCAACACCGATGACTCGTGCCCCGAACTCCTCGAGCACCGTCATCACCTCCCGAGTGCTCTTGCCGGTGGTGACGACGTCTTCGATGATGACGACGGTCTGGTCCACCGCCAGACCGAAGCCCCGTCTCAAGGTCATGCGGCCGTTGATCCTTTCGGTGAAGATGAAGGGCCGGTCGAGGGCGCGGGCAACTTCGTGGCCGATGATCAGGCCACCCATTGCCGGACCGACGACGACATCAGGAACCAGGCCTGAGCCTTCAAGCGCCGAGGCCAACAGGCTGCCGGCGGTCTCTGCCCGGCGGGGATGGGCGAGGAAGAGCGCGCACTGCATGTAGTCCCCTGAGTGCAGACCGGAGGAAAGGAGAAAATGTCCCTTCTGGTGGGCCCCACAGGCGGTGAAGTCCTCGAGGCGAAGCGTCGTCATGTCTCGTCTCCTTCGCGTTTCAAATCGTAGGTTTGGAGCTTTTTATAGAGGTTGGACCGAGGCGTGTCGATGGCACGTGCGGTCGCGGCGACGTTCCAGCGGTTGAGCTCGAGGTGGTGACGGATGTAGGAGCGTTCCGAAGCCCGTTGGAAATCCGCGAGATTGGGAATCGCCAAGAGGTCGTCAACGGCCGAAACCGATGCACTGTGGCGGGGCAGATCGAGGTGGTCGATTAAATCGTCCAGTTCCATGATGACCGCACGTTCGACGACGTTTTTCAGTTCGCGGACGTTGCCGGACCATCGCAACCCCTGCAATTCCTTCAGGGCTCGGGCGCTCCAGGTCTTGGGTCGACGGTTGTACTCCTGACAATAGGTTTTTGTGAAGTGTTCCACCAGTTCAGGGATGTCTTCGGTGTGGTCGCGCAAGGGCGGCGTTGTCAAGACGATGACGGCCAGGCGGTAGTAGAGGTCTTCTCGAAAACGTCCGCCCGCGACTTCGTCGTCCAGGTCTTTGTTGGTGGCGGCGATGACCCGGACGTCGACCGTCAACGGTTTGGCGGCGCCGATCGGCTCGACTTCGCCGTCCTGGAGCACCCGCAGCACCTTGGCCTGGGTCTTCAGACTCATGTCGCCGACTTCGTCCAGAAAGATTGTGCCGCCGTCCGCCTGCACGAATTTCCCGATCTGCCGCCGATGAGCGCCGGTGAAAGACCCCTTCTCGTGTCCGAAAAGCTCAGACTCGATCAGTTCTTCCGGAATGGCCGCACAGTTGACCCGGACCAAGGGCCTGCGGGCTCGGTCTGAGAGGCGATGGAGGCGCCGGGCTACCAACTCTTTGCCGGTGCCTGATTCGCCCAGCACCAGGACCGTGGCTCGTGACGGGGCGACGCGAGCGATCTCTTCTCTCAGCCGGTCGAGGGCCACGCTGGCCCCGAGGAGGACCGGCAGGTCGTCCGGGGACTCAAGCTCTCGGGCGACCCTGCCCTGTGCAACGGCCCCTTTGACCGCCAGCAGCAGTTCCGACCGGTCCGGGGGCTTGGTCAGGAATGCCGCAGCGCCGGCTTCGAGGCACTGCCGTGACGTGAAATCATCCCCATGTCCCGTCAGGATCACTACGGGGATCTCGAGGCCACGGCGCCTGAGGTTGTCCAGCAGCCCCAGGCCGTCCATGCCGGGCATTTTGAGGTCCAGCAGAACGGCGTCCTGGGGCCGCTGATCCAGCCGGTCCAGGGCCTGGAAGGCATCAGAGACCGTTTCGACGGTCAATCCCTCACCAGAAAGTGTTCTTTCAAGTGCCGCCCGCACGGCGGCGTCATCGTCGACAATCAGAATGCGTCCGTCCATGGGGCCATGGTAGCCCAGTTCGAGAAGACGGTCCGAAGGCAGTTCCTATTCGGCGTCCGGAGTGAACAGCTTGACCCCGCGGACGAAGTAAGCGTCGTTGGTTGCGTTGTCGACGACCGAGGCGTAGGCGAATACGCCTGAGTCGAGCGTCTCGTTTTCAACCCGAACAATGTAAGAATTCCATTCGCCACCGCTGACGGCGGCGAACGGGTCATTGAGTTGCACCAGCGAAAAGGGTGGCACGGTGATTGAAAACGAAGTTCCGTCTCCCGGTGGGCGATTGCCCGTCTCGTCGAAGATCGTGACTGGACAGGAGGCCTCAACCGCGGTTGGGTTGACGACGCCGATGTTGACCCGGTAGCGGTTGTCGGCCGTATGTTTGAGGGCAAACATCCATTGATCCTCTCGGGTGCCCGGGTAGTCGTCCGAGGGGTAGGGAATCGTCATGTCCGCAGTCGGAATACCCTCGATGACCTGTCCGTAGGATGCGCTACCGTCGGCCGAGATCGAATAGACCCGGGCGTAGATTTGCACTGGCACCGTGGATTCATAGTGAATCGCACCGACCCAGGATCCACCCCCGACACCGAGAAAATGGTCGACCACATCCTCGACGTAGACGATCCGGCCGGGTTCGCCGAACTCAATGTCATAACCCGGTGCCAGGGAGTTGTCTTCGCCGGATTCGTTGAAGTAGAGGGTGACGGTTCCGGCACCGTTGGTCTCACCTCGGACCCAGAGGTCCGTACGCCAGATTGACCCGTGAAGACCCGGCGCGTGTGCTGCTGCGAGCAGCCACCCGTCGGAATGTTGGGTCTTGTTCAGTTGGGCCGACGCCGGGACGGCGAGCCCGACCACAAGGACGACCGCGATACCGATCCAGGTGGAACGTCGGAGATGATGATTCAGAAACCAGTTGTGCATGAGAACCTCCATTCGAATCTCGAGATTTGCCGGGAGTTCCTGTGGCGACACGCTTCAGAACCCCCGATCATACCTCCCAATATGGGTCCCAGATCGGGAAAAGGGAATACCATCAAGCGACAAAAATATGCATAAAGGTGACGTGAAGAGTTCTCTGATGGCCTTGACCTTCTGGGGCGAACTCAAAGAGGTGCCGACGTGACGGTTATACTTGAGTGGGAGACAGTCGCAGTCCTCAACTACCGTTGGAGGTGTTTCATGGGCCACAGCGAAAGATCTTGGAGAGATCAGAGCGCGATTTTCGTTCTTTCACTGCTGGTATTTCTGGGTGCTGTCGCCGGCATTCAGGCCGACGACGGCTTGGATGTGACGGTTCCAATGTTCGACGTCTTTCCGCCCCCGATCTCGGTTCAACCCGAATCAGGCGAACCGGATCAGACCCGACCAGGCCGTGCCGCAAGTTACGAAGAAGAAGTCCTCGAATTGACCAATATCGAACGCTGGAACAACGGTCAGCTGCCGCCGCTGAAGGGTGACGGCATGCTCGACAGCTCGTCCGAGACCCACAGTACCAACATGGCGATTCGGGATTTCTTCGCTCACTGCGACCTCGATACCCTGACCCTGCCGTGGGACCGGATGACGGCGGCCGGCTACAACTGGAACGCAGCCGCCGAGAACATCGCCGCCGGGTACTCCAACCCGTCGGCCGTGATCGCTGGTTGGATGGCCAGTGCCGGACACAGGGCCAATATTCTGTCGACGTCGTACCGTGAGCTTGGTGTGGGCTACTCCTATCAGGCCGGCGACACGGGAAACGTGCGCGAAGACCCCAACGGGGATTGTGTGGCTGACGGTACCGATGGTCCCTGGTACAGGTATTGGACTCAGAACTTTGGCCGGCGCAACACCGTTTACCCGGTGGTCATCGACCGCGAGGCCTACGAGACCGACACCGTGGATGTGGACCTCTACCTCTACGGCGCCGGGTGGGCGACCGAAATGCGGATTCGCAACGAGAACGGTTCCTTCGGCACATGGCAGGCCTTTTCCGCCGATGTCGCATGGCAGCTGAGTGGTGGCCCGGGTACCAAAGAGGTCTTCGTGGAGATCCGCAACGGCGGCACGGTGTACGGCGCCAGCGATACGATCGCGTCCACCGCCGCCGCCACCGACCTGATCTTCGAGGACGGGTTCGAGTCGGGCAGTACATCGGGCTGGGACGGGACAGTCGGGGGGAGTTGATCGAAGG
>JBDLIO010000107.1:0-7000 GCA_039714865.1 Acidobacteriota bacterium
TGATCGACTGTGGCATGCGGGCATTCGCATTGATGTACTTGATCATGGTGTCGGCATCGGAGACCGCGAAGGGATCGCCGGGGAGTTCAGGCTCAATGAACATCTTCTCGACCACGCCGTCTTCGTGACGGCGCCAGAGGCCCTGATCGGTTCCGATCCACAAGCCGCTGCCCGACTCATCGGCGAGGAGAGTGGTGATTTCACCGTCAATATCAGGGGTCATCCAGCGCACATCGGACCCCTGAATCAAGGACAGCGTATGGGGCTGGAGAGCGATCCAGGTGTGATCGGGGTTTTCAGCTGCAGCCAGCAGATTCTGTTCCTCTTTCAGTTCGATGAGCGGGGAGATTTTGAGATCCTTGTCAATACTCAAAGGAGTATGCCCAATGGAGATGCTGCGGTCACCGGTCCCCTTCAACAGTACCCAGCTGGGTCGATCGTCGATGAGGGTCCAATGGTGATTCCTGTATGCCAGAACACCCTCGTTTGAGGTCACCAGAATTGTCCCGTCGGAGAGCGCTCGAACCCCGGTCAACATCTCGCCTTCGGGCAATGGCAGATCGGGGATGTTTGTGAAGGAGGTGCCGTCCCAGTGTGCGATGCCGGCCAGGTCGGTTGCGATCCATGCTTCAGAACCCAGGGTGTCGACGCCGTTGACCACATTGTCCGGCAACCCGTCCTCCCGGGTGAACCGCCGAAATGTTTGACCGTCAAAACGGCAGAGGCCACCCTGGGTCGCGACCCAGAGGTAACCATCGGCATCCTGCGCAATCTCGGAAATCTGGCTTTGAACCAGCCCGTCTCGAACTGTGAATTGGCGGGTCGGTCGCCACTGGCATTCGGCCGAGGACGGGATCAACATTTCGACGGCCCAAAGACCGGCAACAGCAGCCACCGAGAAATGGCGTTTCAAGCCCATCCGGCCAATTGTGATGGAGTTCAGCCAGATTTACCAGTGATCAGGATCGCCTTTTGCCTCTCTGAGAAGCCAGACACCGGAAACAAAAAAATTCTGAACCACCAAGCCACGAAGGTCACAAAGGAAATTCAACAAAAATCAATCCCTTCGTGCGCTTTGTTTCTTCGTGGTTCACAATTTTCCTGCCTCTTGGACTATGAGGTCGGCAACGACAGGGACTACGGCCTGGGCCGGTGGGCTCAACTTTTCGACCAGGTCGAGTCCCTCCGGTTCGATACCCCAAAGGCGGTAGGTGACATCTCGCATCTCAGGGTAGGTCAGTCGGATCCACCGCAGCCCCTCAGGGAGGCTGAGATGGTGGACGGTGGCGTGTCGCTGAGGGATGGACATGACCTGGTCATGGCTGAGAGTGTGGATCGTTCCTGGGGTTTCTCGCCTGACCAGGGCATCAATCATCCAGATCTGTTCCTCCCCCCGCCAAAAGGACGGGAGGATCAGGCTGTCGCTGCCGCATTCGACCACCCGGAGGTTTTGAGGCAGGACCCTTTGGGCCAATTCGCGGATGACCAACGGGCCCACGCCGTCGTCTCCCATCAGGGTGTTCCCGAAGCCTACGACCAGAATTGTCGGCTCCATGGTCATCTCTCCTCCTAGTTTCAAAACGAAGAGCCAGAATACAGGGATCAGGGACAAGAAAATGACTGAACCGCTCAGACCGCGAAGATCAAAGAGGCGACCCAAAGAGGGGTTGTTCTTTCTCTTTGTGCCTTTTTGCGGCTGTTCTTCCTTCTTCGTGGCCCCCTCTTGAGCTGACAGCTGATAGCTGATAGCGGAGGACTGACTCCCGTCAGTCCTCCCTGATGACATGCACCGAGCACGAGATGCAGGGGTCGTAGGCGCGAGCGACCATTTCGAGCTGCAGTTTGATCTGTTCGTCGCTTGGAACCGGAGTGGCAGCCAACATCGTTTCAACCGCCATCCTCAGGTCCCGCTCGGTGTTGGCCAGGTTCTGAGCCGTCGGCGTGATGACGTTTGCGGAGACCACCAGGCCGTCATCGTCAATCTCATATTCGTGAAAGAGCGTGCCTCGTGGTACCTCGATGGCACCGATGCCCCTGCCTGCAGTGACCTCATATTCGACCATCTCCGACGCTGCTTCGGGTCGGGTCGACAACAGGTCGCAGATCTCGATCCCACGCTCGACGCAGTGGACCAGTTCGACAAGCTGCGCCCAGTTGTTCATCAGGATGTTGTCCTTGACGCCGTTTGGGAAGAGGATGTCGAACGCCTTCTTGGTCTGCCCATCCAAATATTCGCTCCAGAGCCGAAGTCGTGCCAGGGAGCCGACCATGTAGGTCTCGCCGGAGGTCAAAGCGGAGTGCTTGGCGTGGGAATGTTCGACTGTGAATTCCTGAATAGTCTCTTGATAGCCGTCGAGCTCGAACTCGTTGCCCTCGGATGTGCAAATTGAGATCCCCCGAAAACGGAAGGCCTCTTCGTAGGGTCGCAAGGCCACGTACAGGGTCGGTTGCGCGGCCCATGTGGGTACGTCGATCGTTGCCGCAAGTTCGACGAAGTCCATCAGCGGCTCAAGTGACGCCTCGAGTCCTTCGCGAATGGAGGCAATCTCCTGGTGCCTCGGCAGCTTTCCGAATCCGCCGACAAGCGTATTGATCGGATGAACTGCGCGGCCTCCGACCAGAGTTTGAATCGAATTGCCCAGTTGCTTCAGTTTCAGCGCGAAGGCGACCTGGTCGGGGTATTTCGAGGCCATGCTGATGACCGAGTCAAAACCAAGGAAATCAGGCAATGCCAGGGCGAAAACGTGAAGAGCATGGCTCTCGATCGTGCCGCCGAGAAGCAACAGTCCGCGGAGCTGGTGCACCCTGCGCGAAACCTCGACACCCAAAGCCTTTTCCAGGGCAGTCAGCGCCGCGACGGTGTGACTGGAGGAACAGATGGCACAGACCCTGGTGATGATTCCCTGGACTTCCAGGAAATGCTTGCCCTTGAGCAGGGCCTCGTAGTAACGGCTGCCCTCGTGAATGTCCATGTTGACATCCTGAACCGTGTCGCCGGAGATCTTGACGTAGATGCCGCCATGCCCTTCGACCCTACCGAGGTGGGGGATCGTGATTGTTCTACCGGTTGTCATCGTATACCTCCTGCTCGAGGCCCTTGGTCATCCAGACCGGAGCCGAGAAATTGGCCATCTTCTGGCCGACTTCCTTCCACGAAATGCCCCGATCTGCAAACATCGTGATGTTGGCGTCGTAGTTGGGCTCTTCAAGGGGGCCTCGGCAACCGGAACACGCGACACCGTGAGAGGGGCACCGGGCGCCGCAGCCGGACCGTGTCATCGAGCCGCAGCAGACCTCGCCGTGGTGCACCACTCGGCAGAGGTTTTCCTTGCTCTTGCATTCCCAACAAACCGGGAACTGTGGGAGTTCCGCCGTGGTGCCGGCCAGGAGGGCGCGGACCAGTGCCAGAAACTCGTGCCGTTCAATTGGGCAACCCGGCAGCAAGTAGTCCACCTCGACGAAATGGGTGACGGGACGCGCTTCGATCGTGTCGAGGAAGGTCGCCCTTTCGTGGTAGACCGCCTCCTGGAGGCGCTCCCTGGGGATTTCATTCTGCATGGCAGGGAGGCCTCCCCAGACTGCACAGGTTCCGATTGCTACCAGGAATGCGGTTCGCTCACGAACGCTCTTGATGGTGTCCAGGTCCCGCTCCGTGGCGACGACACCCTCGACAAAGGCGATGTCCAAGGGACAATCGTGGTCGTTGTCCGACTTGGCCATCACCCAGTCGACGATGTCGATCTGGGATGCCAGCCAAAGGAGCTGTTCCTCGCAGTTGAGTATCTGGAGCTGATCGCCTGCGCAGCCGGTCAGCCCGAAGATTCCGACTTGTGGTTTTTGAGTTGTCGACATCGCTGACTCCATCCTTTAGGTGTAGATCAGTTCGGGGAGGTTGAGGGCGTCCCAATATGAGAACACCGGGCCGTGGAGGCAGGTGAAGGTGTATCCGACGCCGCAGTGCCCGCACTTGCCGACGCCACACTCCATCCGGCGTTCGAGACTGAGGAAGATCCGATCCTTGCCGAAACCTTTGTGGACCAGCTTGTCCAAGACGAACTTATAGAAAATTGGAGGTCCGCAGGCGACCGCGTGCGTCGTTGAAGGGTCGAGGTCAACACTGCACAGGAGGTCTGTGACAAACCCGGTCTTGCCGGACCAGGGTTGGCCCTGAGTCTCATCGACGCTGAGTACGATGTCGGCATCCCCCCGTCGATTCATGCTTTCCAGTTCTTCTCGGAAGAGCACATGTTCCGGGCTCCTGCTGCCGTAGAGGAGCACGACCCGGTTGAAAAGATGACGCTGGTCAATCAGGTACTGCATCAGGCCTCTCAAAGGCACCATGCCGAGGCCTCCGGACACAACCAGCACATCCCCACCTTCGAACTGATCTACCGGGAATCCGTTGCCCAGCGGGCCGCGAATACCAACGGTGTCTCCCTCCTTGAGGTGGTCAAATACATAGTCCGTCAACACTCCGGCACGTCGAATGCCCAACTGGAACGTGCCTTTTCTGGTGGGCGAGGAGGGCAGTGAAAAGGGTCCCTCACCAACGCCGATGACACCGAGCTCGACGAACTGGCCGGGCCTAAATGAGAAATTCTCAGCCAGGACCGGGTCGACGAAGCGGAGGTCGAAAAGTCTGATGTCGTCACCGAGTTCCTGGATTCGGAGGATCCTGGCGTCAGCAGGCAAATAGGGATTGGGGCCTGTCGGTAAAACGTCCCCCCCGGGTTGTCCGATCGTGGGAAGCAGGTTTTTCATAATTCACCTCGAACGTGCTGGAAGACCTCGACGACATTGATGCCGGTTGGACAGTACTCGATGCAGCGGCCGCAGCCGACACATGAGGGCATCCCAAATTTCCGAACAAAGGCCTCCTGTTTGTGGTAGTAGCGATGTTTGACCCGGTCAGCCCTGTCCTTTCGGAAATTGTGACCGCCGGCAACAACCGCGTAGTCCCGGAAGAGGCAGGCATCCCAGACCCTGACCCGCCGCGCCATACCGTCGTCTTGGATCTCGTCGAAGACGTTGAAACACGAGCATGTGGGGCAGACCATCGAGCATGAACCGCAGCACAGGCATTTTTTCCCGAGTTCGTCCCAGACCGGGTCGTCTTTTTTCAACTCGAGAATGTAGGGGAGATCATCAACGTCCATTTTCAGGGTAAACGCCTCTTTGCGGCGTTTGAGGTAGGCGAGGTAGTCCTGCGCATCTACGGGAGAGGCCTCTTCGAAAAGATGAGCGGCCGCCCTGACGATATCGTCACCCCGGGAGCTGTTGATTGCCACCAGGTACCTGCCTTGCAACGGTGACAGGAAGAGGTCGAATCCGTCGTCTGCACTGGCCGTGTCCATTGAGTCGCAAAAGCACTGCTCGTCGGGCCAGCAACCGTAGCCGACCACGGTCAGTTGTTCCCGATTACGGGCGTAGTAGGGGTCGACAAAGTCCGAAAGGTAAAGCAGGTCGAGGATTTTGAGTGAATGAATGTCACAGGCGTGGGCGCCGAAGAAGACCTGGGGGCCAAGGTCATTGTCGCGGCTTTCTTGGGTAGCCCCGCCTGGAACCCCTGCCATCATCGTGAATCGTGGTTTGAGGAGGAGCTTTTTGAAAGGGATAATTGTTGTCAGGGCGTCAGGACGGGCTTTGGAGACATCGTCGATCGGTTCGAGAGAGAAGACCTTGTTCTCTCGTTCGACCGGCGCCCAGAGTTTTCCCCAGTCCTTGAGAGCCTCCAAGAACTCAGGAAGGTTTTCGGTTTTCATTCTCAGGGTTTGCATCGGCACCTCCTTGAACGTGAAAAATTTCACATTCAATTTCGCGGGCATGATGTATCAATTCCCGCAATATTGCAACCCCCAATATTGGGTTTTTGGATATCCTGCAATTCTCTCTTAACTACACGCTTCTTCAGCAGGTTTCGCAGATTTCGGAGACCCTGAAGAGGTGGAATTCAAGTTCTGTGTTTTCGTGTGAAGTTCAAAATTGCCAGCTTGGGGCATTTTCGATAGGATCTGCAGATGAAAAGCACGCCCTCTCCCACATATTCCTTTGGCGAAGAACTTGCCAACAGCATCACGCACGGGCTGGGTTGGTTGCTCAGCGCCGGCGGGCTGGGCTTGATCGTCACCCTTGCTGCGATCAACCGACATGCCGTTGAGGTCGTCGCCGTTTCGGTGTTCGGTGCGACCCTGATCGTGCTCTACGGCGCCTCTACGCTGTACCACGCCCTGCCGGGTCAACAGGCCAAGAGGGTCTTGAGGGTGCTCGACCATACGGCGATCTACCTTTTGATTGCCGGGACCTACACGCCGATTGCCCTGGCAGTTCTCGGTGGAACGAAAGGTTGGGTGCTCTTTGGAGCGATCTGGGGTTTGGCGGCTTTGGGTGTTGTGGTGACGGTCGTCGGCTTCAGGGGAGCCAAGTGGCTGGAGATGGCCCTCTACGTCACCATGGGTTGGTTGGTTGTGACCTTCGGAAAGACACTCATTACGACAATGGACCCCGTGCCTCTGTGGTTGCTTTTTTCCGGGGGGCTGGCCTACACCTCAGGCATTGTTTTTTACGTATGGAAGCGGATGCCATACAGCCATATGGTGTGGCATCTCTTTGTGCTCGCCGGGTCGGTGTTGCATTTTTTGGCGATACTCTTCGCCGTTACGGTGGGCTAGGCAATTCGTCGAACGCATTGCATTGTCAAGACTATTTCCTAAAAGATCGATGCAGCCCGGTCGATGGCCCAGCAACAGAGGGCTACCACCAGAGCCGGGAAGAGGGGTTCGACTCCGAGGGGATAGCCCTGCTCGTTTCCGGCGATGATCCAGACGGTCGCAATTCCGGCAGCCAGGGCCATTGCTGCGATCGCGGCGTCGGGTGACGGCCGGATCGGGCGGGGCAGGTGCACCCCCAGGACCGGTACCAGGAGCGAGGCGGTCAGAACCGATCCGACGTGGTGCCAGACATCGATTGCAGAATCAAAGACCAGCGCTCCGGCCACTGCCAG
>JBDLIO010000108.1:0-6981 GCA_039714865.1 Acidobacteriota bacterium
TTGTAGTACGCCTCCTTGATCCTGGCCAGGAAGGCCGATCGGATGATGCAGCCACCCCGCCACATCAGGGCGATGCCACCGTAATTGAGGTTCCAACCGTACTCGGACGCCGCCGCCCGCATCAGCATATAACCCTGGGTGTAGGAGACGATCTTGGCCGCGTAGAGCGCCTTGCGAAGATCATCGACAAAAGCACCGGCCTCGCCAAGGGAACAGGCGTCTGGGCCACGAAGGACCTTTGAAGCCTCTACTCGTTCGTCTTTCAGCGCCGACAGAAAGCGGGACAACACCGCCTCGCCGATCAGGGTCAGAGGCACACCCATATCGAGCGCCGACATGGCCGTCCACTTGCCCGTGCCCTTCTGGCCCGCCGTGTCGAGAATCTTCTCCACCAGCGGCTCTCCGTCCGAGTCCTTGAACCCAAGAATATCGCGAGTGATCTCGATCAAATAGGAGTCCAGCTCACCCTCGTTCCACTCGGCAAAGATTCGGTGCATCTGATCGTGATTCAGCCCCAGGCCTTCCTTCATCAAGTGGTAAGCCTCGCAGATCAACTGCATGTCACCGTACTCGATGCCGTTGTGGACCATCTTCACGAAGTGACCGGCCCCATTCTCGCCGACCCACTCGCAGCACGGGCTGCCGTCTTCTACTTTTGCGGAGACCGCCTGAAAAATGGGTTTGACATGCGGCCAGGCCTCCGGCGATCCCCCCGGCATGATGGACGGGCCGAGGCGCGCCCCCTCTTCACCGCCGGATACGCCCGTGCCAATGTAGAGCAGCCCCTTGGCCTCGACTTCCACGGTACGCCGAATGGTGTCGTTGTAATTGGAGTTACCGCCGTCGATGATGATGTCGCCTGCCTCCAGAAGTGGGGTCAGCCGGTCGATGAAATCGTCAACCGGTTGCCCAGCCTTGACCAAAAGCATGACACGGCGCGGACGCTCGAGCACATCCACCAGCTCCTCCAGGGACCGGGTGCCGATCACCTTGGTGTCCTTGGCATTGCCGGCGATGAATTCATCCACTGTCGATTGTGTGCGGTTGAAGACCGCCACCGTGAAACCGTGGTCATCCATGTTCAAAACCAGGTTCTGGCCCATCACCGCGAGACCGACAAGGCCGATATCCGCTTTTTCTTTCAATTCACCCTCCAACGAGATATTTACTCTTCCTTCAAACGGTACAGAATCTCTCCGGCTCTCCGAACCAACAAGACCCCTTCATCCTCACGTCCTGCCCACTCGTCGGGATCGATTGTCGCCGGGTCCGCGTAGCCGAGACCGATTCGTTCGCAGCGCTCCTGTGGAATCCCGCTTGCCAGAGTGACTTGCACTCTCGGGCGTTCGACGCCGCCGATATACCTTCCGTCGCCACGCAGGTGCGTGGAGTGGGCGAGCACCCCCCAGGGCACGTGTCGGAATTTTTCCCACTGGGCTGTGAAGTAGTCCCGCACGTGATAACCCACGTCGTCGAGAAATTTTCCGTGGACATACGAGACCTCGGTGATGTGAGGGGCGTAGATGATCACTTCGCCGCCGTCGGCCAAGGCCGGCTCGACTTTGTACATGCCCTTGGCGGCAGTCCAGAGATCGTCGTAGATCTCCGGCACCATCGACAGAACACGACGAAAGGGCCTTTCCACAGTGACAATATCGAGCTCGGCGGAGAGGGCCGTCGCCGCCTTCCATGCCTTGATCATATCGCCAATAAACAGCCCATGGAGCGACGTGCCGTGCATCACCAGAGCAATGAGGAAGCGCGGCGTGGGGATGAACGAGGCCCCCCGATCGATCATCCGGCGCACCGGAGTGTCGGCCGTGCCGATGATTCCGCGGCTGGTCAGAAGGGCGCCCAGCCAGTGGGTAGTGTGGATGATTTCTTCGCCGGCCACCCCGGGAATAAAGTACTTGTTGCCACCGGAGAATCCCGCGACCTCATGGGGAAAGACCGGGCCGAGAACGACGATCTGATCGTAAGGCGGCCCGCCTGCAGGATCTACCAACAGGCGGTTGAGGCGCACCGGCACGTCGAGGTCGAGGCGACTGCCAGAGGCTTCGTTGACCTCCGCTGAAGGTATCGTGCCGACAGTGACGAAGGTCTCGGGAAGGTCCCAGCGGTGGTTGAAAACCCGTGACAAACCGACTCGCCCGTCGCGCACGGTCACTCCGAGCAGAGCGCTCAGATCTTCATCACTCATCGGTGGGTGGGTGCCCAGGGCCACCAGGTAGTCGAGAGCCGGCACGTGAGGCGCCAGCAACTCGTCGAACAGGCGGAAAAAGAGAGCTATCGGCGCCGTCCGGGTACCGTCCGGGATGATCACCAGAATCCGTTTCCCCATGAGATCCGCGTACTTAAAGCCCTCGGCCAGCAACTCACGAACCTCGTCCTCCCTGAGTGCCCGAGCGATATTGTGAGAAGCGAGTCCGGGAATCATAGTGCTCAGACCTTCCAGGGTGGGATTTCTGGAAGCAATCTTTCGAAGTCGGCGATCAGGGCCTCCTCGTAGGCGCCGGCGTAGGAGCCATCGAGAAACCGAAACATCGCTTCAGAGTGGAAGATCTCCCAGGACGCTTCCTCGTGGCCCGGATTGATGGGAAAAAAGAGTGCGTCGTTGGCGCGAGCTGCCCTCATGTCACCAGGTGCGTCACCAATCATCAAAACATGGCCTGCTGGATACTTGCCACCGGCTGCCAGCTTCAGGTGAAGGGCCTTGCCGCCCATTTCTTGACCGGCGATAACCCGTACGAATCGGGCGATGTCGTGCTCGTGCCACTCTCGTGTCAAAGCCTCGACCGGGGTGGCCGAGACCACGATCATGTCTGCCTGGTTGGAAAGCGCCTCGAAGCTCTCCCGCACCCATGGATACGGAGGCACCCCGTGCACCATTTCACCGACTGACGCGTTGACCGCTGTGGTCCATGCCCACGCGGTATCGAACTCCGGATCGGCGTGCTCAGCCATATAGGCCTCAAGGCCGTCATTGGACTTCGGGAACGCATCATCGGCGATGAACCTGCGCAGCCACGGCACCCTGGGCGGCTCGATCCCACGCGCCTGCACCTCGGCGCGCTCGCGCAACAGGTCGAAGACCATCACCAGCGCCGGCCAACGGTTGATGCCACGCCATTTCGAGTAGAGGTTGACGAACTCCGCCGCCTCACGGGCGTATTTCGACACCGGCTGCAGGCTCCAGTGCTTGATGACCTCGGGGATGAAACACTCCTTGTGCTTGACTTCCATGGTGTCGAAGGCGCAGCCGTCGGAGTCGATGCCGATGAAGAACCGGTGCTCCGGCTCGAGTTCAACCAGTGCCCTGGCCGCCTCGGGATATTCACTCATTGGTTCCTCCTGTCAAACGCCTGAAAATGCAGAGAATCCACCGTCCACCGGCACCACCACACCAGTTACGAAGGCAGACGCCGGGGAGATCAGCCACAAGAAGGTACCGATGAGGTCCTCGGGCTTACCGAAGCGGTTCATCGGGGTGTGCTCGATAATCGTGCGCCCGCGCTCCGTCAGATCACCGATTTCTTCGTCCCTCAGCAGAAAGCGATTCTGCTCGGTCAAGAAGAAGCCCGGCGCAAGCGCATTGACCCGGATGTCCGGGGCGTACTCCCGAGCCATGTGCACCGCCAGCCACTGGGTGAAGTTACTGACAGCAGCCTTGGCGGCCGAATAGGCCGGAATCCGGGTCAGCGGCCGAAGTGCATTCATCGAGGAGACGTTGAGGATTACACCACGCTCGCTCTCGGCCATCACGCGACCGAATACCTGACAGGGCAGAATCGTGCCGAGCAGATTGAGTTCGGATACGGAGCGCAGCGCCTCCACCGGCAAATCGAAGAACTCGAGATCACCACTGGTTGTGGCCGACGGACTGTTCCCCCCCGCACCGTTGACCAGAATGTCCACCGGGCCGAGCTGGTCTCGAACAGTCTGCTCCGCCGCCGCCAGAGAATTTCGATCAAGCACGTCACAACCGACGACGATCGCCCGTCCAGAGCCCGAGTCCAGCCGATCTTTGAAGCGGTCAACCTGGGAGGGATCAAGATCAAGTACGGCAACATCTGCACCGCAGGCCGCCACCGCGCAGGCCATCTCGGACCCAAGGACACCGCCGCCACCGGTGATGACGATGGTTTTGCCTTTGAGGTCGAACCACTCTGCAAACGACTGAGAGTCCACGGTTCAGCTCCCTTCCGACTGTGACTTGACGAACGGTTCGAGGTGTTTTTTGAAATGAGTCGCCAACACCTCCGAGTAGAGATCTTCGTTGTCTTCGAGGGCCGATCGCAACCGATCTCCGAACCGTTCGAGGCCCGAACCGAATGTCACATGCAGCACCTCGCGGGCATCAAAATCTTCCAAGAGATCAGGCAGATCATTATCTTTGACCGTCCGCGGATTTGGAACCCGGGCCAACTCTGCCGAAACGTGGTAGGTGGCACGGTCGATCTCGTACCGGTCGATGGCATGGTCCAGAATCGCTCGAAATAGCTCGGTACCCACCCTGGACATCGCCCTCAGGGCCTCCAAATAGCTTGTCCCGGCTGTCTTGAGATGCACCATCGTTCCTGCCGGACCGGCGCCACGAACCCAACTGTGCCGGGCGGCAATCGGGTAGATGCTGAACTTGTCCGAGCCCGAGTGCAGACTCAGCTTGTAGGGCCCCAGTGCCCGGGCCACGGCGGCGTGCCGTGCATACTCAGAGCTGAAGACCTCGAGATCGCCGATATAGTCCACACCTTTTTCGAAGCTGCCGATGAAGCGCGGCGCCAGGCTGACCCAACGCACGCCGAGGCGGCGCAGTTCGCTCGCGATGTAGATGTGCTCGACCACCGTGGTCGGCCTCTCGGTTTCGTCCACCGAGACCTCGAGCTCGAAATTATCCTCGCCCATGGTGTTCACCAGGTGGCGATACATCACCCCGGTATGCGCCACCGCGGCGCCGTACTTGGCCACCGCACGCAGGAGTTGCTCCCGGTCGATGGTGATATCGAGGTCCGGCAGGTCCAAAGACCTCGCCAAATAGCGACGCTGAAGGTCTGCCGGCGAATCTTCGAGCATCTGCCACGGTGCAGTCCTGAACCTCACTTCGAGTTCGTTGCTTGAGAGGTCCTCCACCGAATCGTCGACATGATCGCCTGGGTCGATCGTGAAGAAGGTGTAACCCGCTTCGGCAAATGCCTCCACATCCTCTGGGGTTTTCAAATGATCGGCGTCGGCCCCCCAGGGCGCGCACCAACCCTCCTGGAATACACCCCACATGGCATCATCCATCACCTGCTGTGGAGTTCGGCCGGTACGAGTGTTCTCGCGCACCGACTGTTGCGCGAAAACCGGAGCAATCAGCTCGGTGGCCGCGGCGGTCTCGCAAATCGACCGGATGTGACCCGGCGTCGCCAGGCCCAAGCGGTCACCGAACCCGGCCGAGGTCTTCAAGCCGAGCAGTACGGGCCGCAACCAGGGCAGACGGGTACGGAGCGCCTCGGCGTTGGCTGCCGTCAATGGACATAACATCACACTACTGGTTGCGTCGACGGTGCCGACGAAACCACTGCTGTCGCCACGAACACCGAGCACCTTCGACCCGTCATCGTGCTTTCGTCCCAGGAAGAAGGCGGTACCGCCTTCTTCCACCTGCGAGCGATGATAGATCGACAGGCTCTCGATGGTCACGGACTCGACGTCGTTGCTCATCAAAGGCTCCTCAAAAAGCTGATGGCCTCCTCGGCGGCGGTGTCGGCATCGGGTTTGGGCATGAACTCCCCGGAGACAAATCCCTGATAACCGGTTGCCTCGAGCGTATTCAGGATCGAACCAAAGTCCATGTGCCCGGCCCCCGGGTACCAGCGGTTGGAGTCCGCCACGTGAAAGTGAAAAATCCTGTCACCGCATAGACGAATCGAGTCTTCGATCAGCGGCTCCTCGATGTTCATGTGAAAGGTGTCGAGCAGCAGCCCGAAATTTTCGGCGCCGACTCGTTCCACGAGGTCCAACCCTTGAGCCGCGGTGTGGATGAGGTCGGTCTCGTATCTGTTCATCGGTTCGAGGGCGAAACGAACCGAGGTGCCGGCCGCGGCTTCGGCGCAAGCCTGGATAGCCTCCACAAGGTACTCCATGGATCGTTCGTGGGTCTGCCCCTCGGGCGTGATGCCGCGGATCAGGCCAAGGATCACCAACGCTCCGAGTTCTTCAGCCAGCGGCACGTGCGAGGCAATGCGTTCAATGGCCGCGGCCCGCACCGCGGGGTCGTCGCTGGTGAACGACAACCCCTCCTCACCCCAGGCCTGGCCCGTGCCGATAGCCGGCACCACCAGTCCATGGCCTGAGACTTCAGAAAGGAGCCGGCCGGCATTCACCAATTTCGGATCCCGCACGGCCAGTTCAACGCCGTCGTACCCCCAGCCCCCAATCTTCGCCACATTCGCCACGAAGTCGCCCTTGAAGGCTACCGCCTCGAAGGCAGCGGAGTGGGTCGACAGCACTACACTGAACTTCATCGACAAACTCAGCTCTGACCGATTTGCGGCAGGCTGTAGACGGGCTTCCAGCCCTCGCTCAGAGGTTCCCTGAGGTAAGGCTCCATTTCGGCCTCGGTCCGCAGCGTGACTTCCTCCACCGGCGGCACGGTGCCCGCCGGGAAGGCTTCGAGAGTCTGGTCGTGCAGCAACGTCAGGTAGCGGAGAATCGCCGCCACCGGGCGTTTGGCCTTTTCGGCCGTGCCGGCAGTCGCCTTGCCCACCACTCCTTCCGGAGTGGACGCGATTTCGATTGCAAAGTGTCCCTCGCCCTCGGACCACCGGCTGGGTCTGCCGAACGGATCGACCGACTTGTCAAAGTGCCCGTCCGGCAGATAGCTCTTGCCCTCGGTGTCCACGGCATAGGCCATATCGACCATCTCTGGGTGAAGCAGCAACCCCAGCGAGGTTTCCGACTCGTCGGCGTGGACAAAGTTGGTGTCCCATTTGCCACCCT
>JBDLIO010000109.1:0-6952 GCA_039714865.1 Acidobacteriota bacterium
AACATCTTTTCGTGAATGAGGATCGTTCCCCGCGCCTGAGTGGCCAGCACAACGGCGATCGACGTCAAGTCGGGAGGGAAAGCCGGCCACGGTCCGTCGTCAATCTTCGGAATGCCCCCGGTCAGATCTTCGCTGACCTCCAGGCTCTGGCCCGCGGGAACGACAATGTCATTCCCGGCCTCTTCCCATTGGATACCCAGACGTCCGAAACCGATGCGTGTCATGCGATGGTGCTGTTGCGGCCTGGCGTCTGTGATTCTCAAATGCCCGCCGGTGACCGCAGCCAGGCCGATGAACGAACCGACCTCGATGGGATCGGGTCCGATGACCGCCGTCGCCCCTCCGAGATCCCGCTGGCCTTCGATTTCCAGCACATTGGTGCCGATGCCTCGGATCGTGCATCCCAGGCTCTCAACCAGACGGCACAGCTCCTGAACATGCGGCTCGGAAGCAGCGTTGTGGATGGTTGTCTTTCCTTCAGCGAGGGCCGCTGCCATGATTGCATTCTCGGTACCCATCACGGACATCTCGTGCAGGAATATGTCGGCGCCCCGTAGGCCCTGGGGGGCGGCCATCAGGTAGCGATCGGGCAGGACCTCGACCTCGGCCCCCAGTTCGATAAGGGCGTGCAGGTGGGTATCCAGTGGACGACGGCCGATCCGGTCTCCCCCCGGACGGGGGAGAACCGCCCGGCCCCATCGTCCCAGTAGCGGGCCTGCCAGCAGGAAGGAGGCCCGGATGTCGCCGGCCAGGCTCGACGTCAGGGTCTGGGTTGACACCGTGGAGGGGTCAACCGACCAGCGGCCGGGTCCCCGGGTGGTCACCGTTGCCCCCAGTTCGGCCAGGAGGTCGAACATCACCCTGACATCCCGGATATCCGGCACATTTTCGAGGCTGGTCGTTTGGCCGCCCAGCAGGGTCGCCGCGAGCATGGGCAGAGCGGCATTCTTGTTGCCGCCGGGCTTGAGGGTGCCGGAAATCGGGTTCCCGCCACGAACGATGTAGGTGGCGTTGTCGTCACGTGCTGCGTTCATGCGGAGATATTAGCAGCTCAGCGGTCGGCTGAGCTGCTAATATCAGGCGATGACGCGCGTAATGACCCACGCCCTGCCCAGCCCGAAACGTGCGGGTCTGGTGGTCCGTGAGGTGGAAAGACTTTACGCCGAGGGCCGAAAGACTGTCGTCTGGGTGGCCGACGATCGATTGAGAACCGTGCTCGACGAGTATCTCTGGACGTACGAGCAGTTGGCCTTCATCCCTCATGTCGTGTGGACAGAGGAGATGGGCGAGGTCAAGGATCCCGTGGTATTGGTCGCACAGGAGGCCAATCCCAACGGCGCCGAGGCCTTGGTCGTCGCAGATGAACTGCCGCCGGATAATTGGGTCTCGACCTTCGACGAGGTCCATGACTTCATTCCCCCGGGCGACGAGGGCGTCGAGCGAGAGGCCTGGTGGACCCGGTGGCGCGATGCGCACAAGGAGAAGAGTGGATGAGCTTGCTGGGAAACATCCTCTGGCGTATTTTTGGAGGCTTTTTTACCGGCCTCGGCTATATCATCGGCGGCCTCGGCCTGTGTCTGACGATTATCGGTATTCCATTCGGTGTCCAGGCGATGAAGTTGGGTGTGGCGACCTTCGCCCCCTTCGGCAAGGAACTGGTCGAGGAGCCCGACGCCAACAGCGTTTTACGGGTCATCCTCAACATCATCTGGATTATTTTCTTTGGGTGGGAGATTGCCGTCGCTCATCTGGTCAGCGCAGCGGTGCTGGCAATCACGATTATCGGCATTCCCTTTGCCTTGCAACATATCAAGCTGATTCCGATGGCATTGCTGCCGCTCGGGCGATCGCTTCGATAGGTTGAACCAAGTTCGATCCTTCCTCAAACACTGGAGTCTTCCGTGCGCCTCTCTCTGATTGTCAGTCTATGTTTGACGATGTTCCTGTCGGTGCCTGACGCCAGCGCCGACATCGACCCCCGCGATGTTTTGGTCCAGGAGGTTCTGGCCGCGACGCCCCTGATCGATGGCCACAATGACGCCCCCTGGGCCATAAGAAATCGTTGGTCCAATCAACTGGGGGCCTTTGATTTTCACGATACGGCTTCGATCGGCAAACCGATGCACACCGATCTCGAGAGGTTGAAAGAAGGCGGGGTCGGCGCACAGTTCTGGTCAGTCTGGGTGCCGACCCATCTCGAGGGCGGTGACGCAGTGACCACGGTGATCGAGCAGATCGATCTGGTACATCGTTTGGTCGACCGCTATCCGGACGAACTGGAACTTGCCCTGACGGCGGCGGACATCAGGCGGATTCACTCAGACGGCAAGATTGCCTCGCTGATCGGCGTCGAAGGCGGCCACTCGATTGATAACTCGGTGGCGGTATTGCGTGCTCTCTTCGCTCTGGGCGCTCGCTACATGACCTTGACCCACTGGCAGAATGTGGACTGGTGCGATGCGGCGACAGACGCGCCTGAGCACGACGGCCTGTCGGATTTCGGTGAGGCGATCGTAGGTGAAATGAACCGACTCGGCATGATGGTCGACTTGTCTCACGTCTCCGCCAAGGTCATGAAGGATGTCCTGGAGATCACCGAGGCGCCGGTGATCTTTTCCCACTCCTCGGCTTTCGCCATCAATCCCCATCCCCGCAATGTCCCGGACGATATTCTCCGGCAAGTTGCGGAGAACGACGGTGTCGTGATGGTGAATTTCGGATCGTTTTTCCTGGAGCCGGTTCATACACGGTGGTGGGCCGACGTCAAGGCCCAGAAGGAACGGTTGAAGAGCCTCCATCCGGGAAATCCGGACCTGATCGAGCGGGAGATGGAGGCCTGGAAAGCCGGCCACCCCGAACCGGCGGTCAAGCTGGAGGTGTTGGCGGATCACATCGACCACATCCGCAGGGTCGCCGGGGTTGATCACGTCGGCCTGGGGTCGGAGTTCGATGGCATCGGTGCCCTCCCGGTCGGCATGCATGACGTTACCGGCTATCCGCGGCTGTTGGCCGAGTTGGCCCGCCGCGGTTGGAATCGAGAGGATCTGGCCAAGGTAGCCGGGGAGAACCTCCTTCGGGTCATGGCCGAGGTCGAAAAGGTTGCGGCCGATCTGCAGAAGACCGAACAGCCTGAGGAAACGTGGCTCGAACCGGAATCGGAGTAGGCTGGGCCTTGGCCCACCCTGTGTTACTGACAGCTGAGCCTCCTGCAATAACACCAGAACAGCCACAAAAAGGCACAAAGAAGAGAGGCAAAAAGCCCGTTGGGACTGCATGTGGGAGCGCGGGCCTCCTGGCCCGCATCGTGACTCTCAGAGTTTTGCAGGAGGCTCAGCTGACAGCTGACAGCTGACAGCTCCTACAGCCCCAAGTGGATCGCCAGGCCGCAGGCGAGCACGGTTGCTCCGGCCAGCGCGTGGGCCCATCGTTCGAAGCTCGAGGTCGGCAGTTGGCGGGCGCCGGCGTTGAGGGCCATGACCATGACCAGCATCGTGCCGATGGTCGCGACGGCGAAAATTAGTGCCACAAGGGTGACGGCGCCGATCGTCAGGGCTGCCGCCGGGTACATCAGGATCGGAATCAAGGGTTCACATGGCCCGAAGAGAAAGACCGTAAACAAGATCCAGGGAGTGATCGAACCCTTTGGCCGGTCATGGGGATGCACGTGATCGGTGGCATGGCTGTGGGTATGGCTGTGCTCGGTTCCGTCAGCGTGCAGGTGGCGATGGGTGTGGGGACGGTTCCGTAGCGCTCGCCTGATGCCCCAGACAGTGTAGGCCAGGCCGAAGGCGACCAGCATCCATGCCGCGACGTCCCCCCTGACTGCTTCGAAGCCCTCGAGCCGGCTGACCGCAACGCCCAAGCCGATGCCCAGAAATCCCAGTAGAACCGACCCCAGGACGTGTCCGATGCCGCAGACGCCCGTGATCGTGGCGGTCTTTACGGTGGACCACCCTCTGGCCTGGGCCATCGCGACAAACGGCAGATAGTGATCCGGCCCCAGCACCGTGTGTACGATGCCGACCGTCGCTGCTGTGGCACAAAGAACGGTGAGTTCGTTCATTGAGGGAGTATAGCGAGTTGGGGTCTGCCGTGGGCGCAATTCGTGGATTTGTGGTTTTTGGGATTGAGGTCTGTCGATGAAGGTCCCAACCACAACTCCACGAATTGCGAGATTTGAGGAAGGTTGTCCTACTTCTGGTTCCGCGCCACAACTCCCCACATCAATGGCAAATTGGGCTCGCCTTCGGGCCTGGTGAACCGGTGGCCCTCGATCTCGACCATGTCCTCGAACAGATTGGCGCCGTTGGAGTAGGGGTATTCGCGGGTCTGTTCGATCGTCAATCCGGCGTCGATCAGGGCCTGCAAAACCTCTGAGGTGCCCCACTGGAATTCGTGGGACGGGTGGGGGTTCGTGTAGTTGGTTTCGCCCTCGAGATAGCCGGAGGGCGCCAGGGCTTTGCCGACCCTCCCGACATAGTCGCCGATCCCGTCATCCCAGGTCAGAGCCTTGCCGCAGGCGAAGTAGGGGAAGGCGAGGCGAAAGTGCTCGTCAAACACCATCGAGAATGGATGAAAGTCGATGTAGACGAAGCGGCCGTTCGCACGGAGGATATCGGCAACGCCCCGAGCCCAAAGTTCGAGATCCGAAAGCCAACACAGCGCGCCGTACGAACTGAAGACAACGTCGAAGGTATTGCATTCGGCCTCGGCAAGCCAGTCGTAAACATCAGCCCGGATGAAATCTGCGGGGATGCCGCTGTCGATCGAGAGTCTCTGGGCGAAGTCGATCGCCTCGTCGCTGATGTCGACCCCGGTGACTTCGGCGCCGAGGGCCGCAAGACTCAGGCTGTCCTGGCCCGCGTTGCATTGCAGGTGGACCAGCCGCGAGCCTTCGATCGAATGCAAGAGTTCCAGTTCCTCGGGGAACAGGGTCGAACCACCACCACGCAAAAACGCTGCCTGGTCCTTTTTGTGGCTGTTGTGGGCCCGAGTCGCCGAGTTCCAACTCTTCCGGTTTTCCTCGTGCAGGTGACGGTTTTGCATGGTGAGAAGGGTAGCAGGGCGAAGGGACCCTGAGCCCGAGCCGGTGCCGATATGCAACCGCTGAAGTTCCCCCACTTTGGTGGACACATAGGCTTCCGTCGTCGTCGAGCCTGTGGCAGCGTCATGGTCATTGACTGCGTCAGAGGTCATCATGGCCTGGCCTGCGGAATTTGTTGGAGGATATGCGCCTCAAAAAAAACACCCCGCCGGAGCGGGGTGTTTGAGTTGAAGGAAAAGGAAATCAGGAGGCCTTCTCGGCCTCGAATGCCTTACGCATGTGATGATCAAGTTCTTTGATCTCGACCAGGTCTTTCTTCATCTTGGCGTAGCCGTACCAGGTGGTGTAGTCCGGGTTGAGATGGAACGCGCCCTGGAAGGTCTTCATGCGATGATCCATGAACATCTCGTAGAGGATCTGCTCGATCTTGGTGTCAACCTCGTAGAAGGAGAGCAACTGCGGGTAGACGCCTTCGCCCTCTTTGACAGTGATGACGCCGTCCTTGCGCAGGTTCATGACGATGTTGATCGCCTCGGCGAAGAGCTTGTCGGCTTCTTTCAGCATTTTGTCGGCGTTGGCAATGTTGGCATCGACGTAGGAGGGCGAGTGGCACTTGGCGCAGACGTCGGTGATGCGTTTGCGTTCTGCGGCAAAAGTCTCGGCATCGAGGCGGGCCATGTCCCCGGCTACAACGACATCGAGCAGTGCGGTCGGTTGGCCCTCGGCATCAAGAACTCCGAGACCCATCAGAATCGTGGCACGGTAGCCCATCCACTCTTCGTCTTCCTCAGGCAGGCGCACGCCGAGGAATCCCCACGGAGTACGTACGCGATGGTCGCCTTCGGCCATGTGGCAATCCTGGCAGGTCGGTCCGCGGTGGGCTTCCCGATCCAGCAAATAGGCGACGCCGTGCTTGGACGAAGACCACATCTCCCATTGCGGGTGGTCGAAGCCCATGTGGCAGGTCATGCAGGCCTCGGGCTCCTGGGCTTCGGCCTTGGAAAATGCGTGGCGTGTGTGGCAGTTCTGACAGTCCATGCCGTATTTGTGGTACTGACGGGCTTCGCTTTGCCGCTTCTCTTCATCGAGCATGCCCGCCGTGTGGCAGCCGCCGCAACCCTTCTGACCCTCGATGTAGGCGTCAGGCTGGCCGTGGGTGAAAGGCAGGACCTCGATTGCGAGGAGCCCCTTGGCGTGTTTGCCGGCGAGGTATTGTTCGGCCTGTTCTTCGTGGCACGCCTGGCAGGTGGCGATGGTCGGGAGTTTGGCCTTCTCGACGTCGTCGGCCGAGGTGTGATCCTCACCGTGACAATCGGCGCAGGTCATGGTCTCCGACATGATGCCGCGGTTGAAATCCTCGACCATCAGCGGCGAGATCGTGGCATGGCAATCTTCACAATCCGAAGAAACCGCCAGAACGGGCAGGGCCGAACCGACGATGATCGCCGTGACCGCAACGAAAAAAACAACTTTCCTCATGATGAACTCCCCCTTATTTCAGGCCTGGGCCTGTGTTCTCGAGCATTGTGACTCTATTGTGACACAAAGGGCCTTGACCGGGGTCAAGTCGGGTGGGTTCAGGGACAGGCTCAGGGACGGTCTGCAGGGTCAGATAACAGGTTCAGCGCCAGGATCAGCGGTAGCAAACAGCGCCAGACGGCAGCGACCGGGGCAGGGGCAGCGAGATGCGACCGGATCCGCAAACCGCGACGGCAACCGGGACCGAGAACCGCAGACCGCTTCCGGATCCGCGAACCGCGACGACGACCGGGACCGCGGTTGGCCCGGTGGTGACCTGTACATGATTACCGCCGTGTTGTTCATGAGAGAGAAGGGTGATAGCTGGTGGGCCAACAGTGGTCAAGGACAAGCCGGCCTGCGGCCGGTCGCTTCGCGATCCTTGACAAC
>JBDLIO010000110.1:0-6925 GCA_039714865.1 Acidobacteriota bacterium
CGACCGGGCACGGCTCTTCTTGGGTTCGGCCCCAGCTGAATAGATCCACAGGAGTGGTTGCCTGGGTCCGGTTTCATGGGGTAGTGACAAACACATTTCGGTAACGGTAACGGGCTCGTGCTCGTGCTCGGAGTAACGCACAGCGCTTCCTCTTGGCTCCGGTTCCGCCAGGTTAGGGACCAATACGGTCTACGCTTCTACTCCAAGACGATCCTGATATCTCCGACGCCGCTTTCGGCCTCGAGGTCTGAGTCTCCGGCGCCTCGCCATTCGGCCGAGTGGGCGATGAAGCCCTCGCCGGTGATCTTGCGGCCCTCGGCGATGATTCGCACGTCTCCGACTCCCGCGGCGACTTCGACTGATCGATAGGCTGCCGCGGGCCCGTGAACCGTGATGTCGCCGACCCCTACTTCGATATCAACCGGACCTCCGTTGACCTGAATTGTCGCGTCACCGACGCCCAACTCCAGATCGAGGCCGCCGGCGCCGTTGGAAATTTCGATATCGCCGACCCCCAGTTCGATGCTGAGGGCCAGATGGGCGGGCAACGTCAGCGTCCAGTCCTCCTCGAAACGCCGGTCCTCATCGACGCCTTCGAGGGTCAACACCAGGGTGTCACCGGAAAGACGAGGCTCGAACGTAACTGCCTGGACCTGTTCTTCGGCGGCCTTGAGGGACGAGAAGAAACCCCCACGGCGCGGCCGGAGGTCGACGGCCGCAACGATGAGAGATTGGTTGCCGACGGTGATGTTGACATCGCCGACTCCGGCTTCGAGTTGCACGGTTTTCAATGCTGCGCTCTCGACCTCGGCGGACAGGGTCCGAACCTCCGCAGCGCCGAGTGTGGCCGCGATCCCAAGAATGGCAATCAGCACGAAAATCTGGATCTTTCTCATGGCGTCGTTCCTCCTGCTGCATCAAGAAACGGAGAGCGCGTGGAAAAGTTCTCAGTAAAACGCGCTGCGCGTTTTACGGTGCAAACCAACCCCGGCCGGCCTTGAGGAGGATGGCGCCGGAGGCGGTTTCCAATTCGAGCCGTGGGCCGTCGCCGGCCAGGGTGACGGTGTCACCGGCCTTGTTGACCTCGCCCGGGAACTCGGAGTTGATCTCCCCTGTTGTCGTCGTCAGAACCCCCTGGGGGCGGATGCTGTGGGGCAGAGTCACGGTGATGTCCCCTTTGAGTGACCTGACGGAGACGACGGCGTCCGGAGGCAGGCTGTCCCAATCGAGGACGAGGGACCCGCCGACGCTGGTGACGGACGCCGGGCCGGAGAGTGCAGACAGTGTGACGTCACCGGAGGCAGTCTCGATTTCGACCTCCCGCGCCCCTCCGCCCAGAATGACGGGGCCCGAAGAAGTGCGAACCCAGAAACGGTTCAATGGCCTGACCACCCGAACCGATGTCACCCCGGAGGTCGTGCGAATCTCGAGACCGTTTGCCGCGCCGTCGAAACTGATCGAACCGCTCCCGGTCCTCAGCCTCAGAGGGTTGCCGTTGAAGAAGTCGCCATCGATTGTGATGTTCCCCGAGGAGGTCGTCAGATCGGGGACGACCGGGTGAGGAATGAGGATGCCCAGGCGGCGTCGCCTGGTAAACGAGCCGATGCCGAGGAAACCCTCTTCTCCCGGTTCGAGACTCAGGCTGAGACCGCTGTCACTTTCCGTGAACTTCGGGATCCTCGCAGCGATCCACCGATCCGCTTTCTCGGCTCCGGTGCCTGCGATGCGGAGATCGGTCGTGCAGTGGACCATGGGTGCGTCGGCGGCCCTCACGAAGAGATCGACGTCCCAGACGTTGACCTCGACCCGGCCACCGTCCTTGACGACAAAACTGTCCGAACCGAAAAACTCCCGAACCGCGCCTTCTGCCGGCCAGACGGCGAGTGAGAGCAGAAAGGCAACAACAACCAAGGCTCTGGTGATCAACTTCATAAATACCTCGGGTTGATTGTAGCTCGTTCCTCTTGGACTCTCGGAGAGGGCTCGGGGTTTCGGCTTTCCAGGGTTGGATCAGAGGTACACTGGATCAATGAGAACTTCAAACAAGCGAGCGCGTGCGGGTCGATGGTCCCGGTTGGGTCTGGTGATACTGCTGGCGGGAGGATGGTGGGGCATGACGGCGTGTTATACGGCCGACACCGAACCGGACCGATGGGAGGCCCTTCGGTCGGAGATGGTCAGGCGCGACCTTGAGGCAAGGGGCGTCCGGGATCCAGATGTGCTTGCCTCGATTCGATCGGTTCCTCGGCATCTGTTCATTCCAGAGGAGTACCGGAGTCATGCCTATGAGGATTCCCCTCAGGCGATCGGTGACGGGCAGACGATTTCTCAGCCCTACATTGTCGCCCTGATGACCGAGTTGTTGGAGGTCGGGCCTGGAGCGCGTGTCCTGGAAATCGGTACGGGATCAGGCTATCAGGCGGCTGTCCTTGCGGCCATGGGCGTCGAAGTCTTCTCGATTGAGATCCGCCCCGCCCTGTGCCGAAGGGCATCGGAAACGCTGGAGGAACTGGGTTACGAGAATGTCCACGTACGGTGTGGCGACGGCTACGGCGGGTGGCCGGACAATGCGCCGTTTGACGGTATCGTGGTTACGGCCGCACCGGAACACGTTCCCGATCCGCTGCTGGATCAATTGGCGGAGGGGGCCCACCTGGTGATACCGGTCGGGGCGTTCTACCAGGAGCTGAAGGTGATTACGCGTGACGGCGACCAGGTTGCGGAGCGTTCGGTGATTCCCGTTCGCTTCGTCCCCATGACCGGCGAGGTCGAAAGGGTGGAACCGGAGGAGTAATCAGGCTGTTACTCGGTTTTCGTATTCTTGAGCCGAAGACTCGACCTGACCGATTCTCGAAGGTCCTTTTGAGATATGAAGGCGACCAGGGTGGGATTGACCCTGCAGGCACGGGTCAAGTGGTGAACGGCCTCGGCCGATCGTCCCTGCCCCGCGAGCGCCAATCCCAGGCCCATTTCAGCTTCCTCGTGAGGTCCGAGGGCCAAGGACCGGCGGAAGGAGGCCTCTGCTTCTTCGAACGCGCCCGACAACAATCGGGCTCTGCCGATGATGCGCCACAACCAGGGTGCCGAGCTCTTATAGCGAGCAATTCTTCCCCCGGCCTCATTTTCGATCTTATGAACGATTTGATTGCGTTTTGCCGCCGGAGCACTCTCAGCCACCGTGAACAGGGCTTCGGTGTAGCCCCGCCATCGATTGAGACGAAAACCGGCCGCCTGGCTGAGACAGACGCTCACAGCGACGGCCGCGATGGCGACAGCAACGGCACGCCTGGTGAAGGAACTGTCGGCAAGTACGGATCTTCGAGGTGCATCCTTGAGCCGGTGAGCCAGCACCAGGACCCCGGGGAACAAGCCGATCGCCAGATGTGTCGGGTAGTGGAGGCAGAGGAACGGCGCCCAAACGAGGGCGCTGAGGACAATGACGGGGTCTCCGGGCGGGCCGGATCGGGCCAGAGCCGCGATGAAGAAAACCATCCAGACAACCCCGATCAGTCCGAGTTCAGAGGTCAGTTGCAGTGGATCGTTGTGGGCCCACTCGAAGTGTGTCGCCAACTCACCGCGTCGGCCGACGGCCTGGCGTTGGTCCAGCCATATCTCTCTGGCAGGGTAGAATTCGCGGGAGAATTGCCCGGCCCCGACCCCCAAAATCGGGGAGTGTTCGATCATCGTCAGGGCCGCCGTCCACCCATCCTGCCTGGCTGAAAGAAGGTTGTACCAGTTACCCTGCCTCAATTGAACCCATTCCGCCTGGATCCTCGAGCGGAGGGGACTTGCAGAGATGGCCAAGGCAGCGACGGCCGACACGATCAGGGCGAGGCCCCAGGCTTTCTTCGAACGCATCAGCGCGACGCATCCCAGGCCCATAAGTCCGATGGCCACGAGGCCGGTCAGGGCCTGGGTCAGTGCGGCTGTCACTGCGAGGAAGCCGGGCAACAGCCACCGATTCCATTTTTTGGGTTGCGCCAGAGCTTTCGGCAGCAGCAGGGGCAAGAACAACAGGGCGGCCATCGCAAGGTCTGAAGGGTTGCCCGCCAGACCGGTCAGTGTCAGGCGGTCCCCTGAACCGACGCCCCGAACCGCGACGCGGTCAAAATTGCTCAGCTGGCCCAACAGGACGACGCCGGAGATGACCGCCCCCCAGACCCCCCATTGGAGAACCCTGCGCCGTTCTTCGGTCTCGAATGACGAAAACCACAGGGCCGCCGCCACCCAAATCGACGAGACGAAGGCCTTTTGGAGGGCCAGCACCGGGGCCTGTGCCCAGATCGCCGAAAGGGCTTGAAGGACCGGGAGGGCCACCAAGACCTTGACCAGGGGGCTGATCGGGATTTCCAGCCGGCCGTGCCACAAGCGAAAGGCGGACCAACTGCCGGCCAAGACGGCGAGTCCGACCAGAGCCAAAGCCATCTTCGGCAATCGGAAAGGACTATAGGCCCCTGAGATGACGATCACCTCGGTCAGGAAAAAAAGAATTCCGCTCACGAGGCCCCGGCCGTCACTCTTCGATTTTAAATTGTTCTTGGCGGTCGGCCGCCGCCGTTGGTGATTGGTCATTTCATGGGTAATGTTACAGCATCGGTTCCCCGGAATCGAGTCAGGCGTAGTGTCAATTCGCGGTGGTGTCCGGGTGCGGACCGCCACTGAATCAGGATAGGGCTCTGGTAACGGCCTCGAATAATTTGCGGACGGCCGTCGGCGTCTGGGGCAATGGGGAAGCTGATTGACCGTTTGAACCGGAGCAGCCGCTGGGCTGGGTAGCCCATCAATCGGGCGACAAGGCGCTCGACGGCACTTTGGGACAACCCGAGCGCGTCCATCATCAGGTTGATGATCTGGACGAGGTCATATTTGGCGTAGCCACGGCTCTTGGCGGGAACCGCTCTGGGGTCAGCCAGGGCTCGTCGGCCCTGACGCATCACGAACCTCAGTGGATCTCGCAGGACTTCCTCGAGGTCGTGGCGCATCAGCAGCGTCTCGAATTCGTTGACGGTGACTGCCGACTCCTGTTCACCACCGGCCAAGGCGATGTCGATGCGACCGTAGGGGAAACCGTGACCGGCAATCAGTTCTTCGATCTGTTGAAAAAGGCCGAGGCGGGGATCGGCGATGTTGACCGATGCGATGGTGTGATGAGCGACCGGAACGGTGAAGTTCTGGGTGGTGACGCATGCCTCTCGGTCGTAAGCCAGCAGAGTGGCCGTCCTGCTGCGGAATCGGCCCTCGTGTTCGCCGTCGAGTTCCATGAAATACACGGGATCGTCCGGGTGGTGGTCATACGTGACGCAGTTCTTCAAGCCTGCGCCTATGAAGGCCAGGTGGGCGTCGGCGTTTGGGGGCTCGACCTTTCGCTGGTCCTCGGTCAACTCGCTTCTCAGTTCCATGGCGTCGTGCCGATAGCCGGCATGTTGGGGAAAGAGACTGCGGAAGGAGTTGACGAAGGGCTCCATCCGGTCCCGTTGATGACGGAAACGTCTGGCGGTACGTGCATCGAAGAAACCGGCAGTTGTGTGGTGGGAACAATAAAGCACCCGGCGATGGGCGTCGAGAACGTTCCCGAATTGATCGTCGACCATTTTCACCACATTGATGGCGTCGAACCGGGTCCGAGGCTTGAGTGTCAGATCGAGATGAAGGGGCGACATGCCCATGGACAACCTCCGAGAGAGGACTGAGACAGTACAAGGGCTACCGTCTCAACCGCAACAACAGAATAGAACGACAGGTAGAGCGCTGTCATTCCCCGTGCAATCTTCTCACTCGATTGTGGCAATGGTGTGGCAAGGAAGAAAGCTAGGAGGCTTGAGGCTGGGATGCTTGGAAGCTCAGATAGCGACAAGCCCCTGTATTGCTTCCTGGCGTTCCAGAGTCCTGGCGTCCCGGCTTCCTAGCGTTCCAGCTTCCCAGCGTATCTCTGAACCATTTCGGCGACTGCACGGCGGCAGACGGGGCAGAAGGGCTGGATGCCGCGGGAGAACATCAGGCAGTCCAGGGTCGGGCGGTAGAGGCCGTTCGCGGCGTATCCGGCGCCCTCGAAGGCACCGACCTTGCCGACCATCGGGCTGGCCGCCAGGAAGGCCCTCATCCTTTTGCCGTGGTCTGCGGCGAGCCTTTCGGCATCCGCTTCCAGTTGGGCGGCTTCGGAAGCGTTGCCTGCTCGTGATGCCTTCGCGATGGCCTGGTTGCGCTTTTGCCGTTCGGCCTGGTAGGCAAGATCCACCCGGTCGTACTCCTTCTTGCGCCAGGGGGTCGGCAGGGGTGTTGTGTCATCGACCAGGTCCCGCCACTTGAGTTTTACAGGATCGAGAAGGGCTGTGACGTTTGGGGAGACCGGTTCACTATCCGGTGGGTGGAGATCCTCGTAGGCGACGCTCGAGGTGTAGTACTCGTCCGCCAATCCTGCGAAGGAGTGGCCGAATTCGTGAAGTACCAGGTAGGAACTCCATCGATTACGGGCGGTGAAGGTGCAGAAGAGGTTGTAGATGCCCCCACCTCCGTAGCGTTCGTGGTTGATCATGATGATCAGGGCGTCGTAGGGCACATTGGCCGCGATATCTCGCAGGTCCCGGTTGTTCTCGGTCAGCAGATAACGTTCCGAGCCCAGGGCGTTGAAGGAGGCGCCCAAGGTGGTCCTTTTCCAGTTCCCCCTCGTCGGCTCGTCACATCCGGCATCGGACGAGGGCGCCACGACTCCGCGAATACAGATGGCGTCCTTCATCGATCGATAGGGTTCATGGTTGAGCATGAGGTCGGCGAAAAGCTCGAGGTCCTCCTTGAAGACTCCGACCTCACGAGAGGTGTAGCCCTCGCCGAGGAAGGCGATGTCCAAACAGCTCTGGGGTGGGGAGGGGGTGTGGTGGTTGAACACAAGCGCGGACGCGGCTTTCTCCGAGGTGATGCCGATATCTGT
>JBDLIO010000111.1:0-6893 GCA_039714865.1 Acidobacteriota bacterium
CCCTTGAGATTGCCGGTCAAAGGCCTCACGCGCGGGTGGAGAAGCGGTTTCTCCTCCTGCTCGAGTGCCAAGAGGGCATCCTTGATTCTTTTTCGAGTCGTCTTGTCGAGTCTGAGGTACTGTTTCTCGGCCGACGGTTTGATTTCAATCCGCCAGATCATCAAGCGACTTCCCTCTGACATGATTTTCCACTTCTTGCTTGCCGCGAGTGATGACCTCGACCCACTCAGGCCGAGAGAGAAGATCAAGCGTCTCTTTGTGGCGATCAATGTATTCGTCGATGAGATCGGTGAGAATTTCCTTCATCTCGGTCTTCTCAACTCCGGCGATAATTCTCAAGATATCCCGTTTTTCCGCTGGGATCCGAACCGTTGCGGTGGCCATGATGCCCTCCTTGATCTATGAGTAGCCTAAGCGCTCAGGCGCTTAGTGTCAACGATTGGTTCTGGTCCTGTGTCGGATGACCGCGTCAGGGACCGTAATCCGCGTCCGCGAACCGCGACGGCGACCGTAGACCGCGGCGGCAAACCGCGAACCGCAACCGCGACCACGGCGGGTTCGGCGGCGGCCCGTCCATGATGTCCTCCGTGTTGTTCATGAGAGTGAGGGCTGATGGCTGCCGCTGATCCGGTTCCGGGCGCGGTCCACTGTCGCGGTTCACGGTCCCGGAAGCCGGAAACGGACGCGGATTCCGGCCCGGTCGCGGTTTGCTGGAGCTGCCTCGGCCGCTGAATGCCATCACAGGCTTTCGGGCCGCACAGCGTCGTTAGCAAGGAACGAGTCGGCTTCCGGTCTGGCCGCCGCCCAGGTATGGCCGTCTCCGGAACGTTCAGGGTTTCGGTTGTTCATGACCCTGCTGGTAGACTATTACTGTGCTTGAATCGCCTCATGCTAAACGACTGGAGGGCCGGAAGATGTATGGTTTTCTCAAAGTGCTGAGGGGGGGGGGCATTTAACCCTGGTTAGTGTTCTTATTTCGACCGTGATCGGTGGTGCTGTGTCGGCGGAATCGCCTTCCGTTGAATTCGGAACCACGCCGGCAGAAACAGGAGCGACAAAAATCAAGGCCGCTGTCGATTACAGGAGCGGCGAGCTTGTGGATCTCAGTACCGGGAAGGCCGTCATCCTGCCGGCTTTGGAAGGCACGACCGCGGTACCCGGAGGTAAGCTTTTCTGGAGATCGACACGGAACTGGAAGGATGATCAAGGCAACAGACACATTTTTTACCGGCAGCGGTTCAATTTTTCCGACCCTCTTGCCGGTCTCCTGCCGGATCCCTACTCGTTCGAGGGCGTACCTCTTTCCGGAGGAATGTTGAGCCTGCATTATGACAACGAGGGAGTGCTGTACTTTGCCTCGGGGGCCTACTTCGAAGACATACGAGTCCCGGCTGAAATGAGCCTCGGGACTCCCCTTGCTGCACTGACTCACGCCTGGGCGGCCCTCGGGACCATCGATGGGCATGACATGGCCGATTTTCTTTCTCTTGACGAGTCCACCAGAGAAGAACTCCTTGAATTCACCAAGCTCAAGCTTGCATCCACAGGCGACGGCAAGACATTCGCCTTTGTATGGGAGGCGCCGGCTTGGTTGGCTGACGGCGCGTCTCTGATGGCTGCCCTCGACGGCGCAACCGGGGACCTCCTCCACTTCTGGGATCCCAATCCCCACTGGAGCCCCAGTCCTTGTGGCCCTCGAAGTAATATCGGCGCGAGTGCCACCGCTGACCCGCAGAATCCTCTCATTGTTGACCGAACCGGTCTGGCGGCAACACCGAGTAACGCGACCCCAGGTTTTACACACGAGGCCCACTGGCCGGAATCATCAGGGGCGCCGGTCCCTATCTGGGGATACCGTGGAATACGAACTGACGGTTGCGCCGCGTTTCCCGGTTTCCAGTACTACGAATTGGTACCACTCCAGACAGAGGGTCAGCAACCACATTATGGTGGTGGCGTCGGCTTCGAAGATCAACAAAAGGTAGGGGATGCCGTGTGGAAGACCTACTTGACGATGGATTTCTTTGACGACCTCAATTGGGATGGGTTTGACGATCAGGGGACTCGGGCCAAAGTTGTCGTCGAAGGGATCTGTTGGGCCGGCGCCGCCCGGTTTGTGCGTAGCCCTCCGTTTGACAAAGCGCCCGTCAATTCCGTTCTGATCTGTCAGAAATCGACGACACAGACGTACTCCGTGGCTGCCTCGCTGGATGTCGTGGCTCACGAGTGGGGGCATGGTGTCATTTTTGAATCCGCGGGTTGGGAATACGATACCGATGCTCATAAGGTGGTCCATGAGGGATGGGCCGACATCGTCGGTCACGCGGTTGAGTGGCGCAAGGAAAGCCCCGGGACAGGCGCCGAAAACGCAGACTGGAAGTTCTCCGAAGACAGCCAAGATCCGGAACGCCAAGTCAACAAGGACGATTTCGACCCTCTCAACCCTGGAAACCCCCATCCATACTCATACCATGCAGTCGACCCGTGTGATCCCCCATCCGGTGAGCCCTTCGGCCCACACTACTGCGGAATGCCCCTGGCGGTCGCATTTTGGTTGGCGGCAGATGGTGGAACGGACGACGGGCTGTTCGAGAGGCTTAATCCTTTGTGTCGCCATCCCGGGAACCTCCCCTCAGGGCCCCCGGGGTCCCCAGAAGTGGACTGTGACCTCGAAGTGACCCCAATGGGCGACTGGACCGCAACGAGGGTCTTCTTCACCGCACTCACGACCTACATCGGTGAAGCATATGGTTGGGACGACTTTGCCGAGGCGGTGAAATTTTCGGCCCATGAGCTCTATAAGTATTGGTTTTCGCCTGAAATCTGCTCGAACGCCATCGACAAGCAGGATATTATTCAGGATGCGTTCACGGCGATTGGATACGGAGGGGCCACGCCTTCCCATCGCTATTACACTTATTATACCTGTGACGAATAGGGGAGGTATTGGACCATGCGAATACGAATATTGAGTTTGTTCGTCGTCCTCCTCCTGGTTTCTGCGGTGTGCTCGGCCGCTTTGTGGGAACAATGGGAGTGGCTCAATCCCCGGCCTCAGGGCCACACACTGAACGGTCTCGCCGCGTCGCACACTCTCGTCGTTGCGGTTGGGGAAGAGGGGGTCATCCTTGTCTCCGAGAACGGCGTCGATTGGGATGTGGTTCACTCAGAATTGAATTTGATCCTTCAAGACGTCACGTGGACCGGTGATCAGTTCATTGCCGTTGGCGAAGGGATCATCCTTACCAGCCTGGACGGCCGCCATTGGACTGAGAGCTACGTGGTCGGGGCAATGCTCAACAAAGTCATCTTCAATGGCGAGCTAATCCTCGTCGTCGGCGCCCGAGGGAAGACGGTCACCAGCCAGGACGGGGTGAGCTGGTTTGAACACGAGTTGCAGAATCACCCCAACAGCGAGATGGTCGATGTCGCCTGGAACGGATCGGTCTTTGTCGGAGTTGGGGGCCCGAATCCATTCGTGGGCGCCGACATGGCGATTTTGTTCAGTGAAGACGGCGTCAGCTGGACCGAGGCATCTGTGGACTTTTTGTTGTTCAGCAGCTTAAGTTCGGTGGTCTGGGATTCTGAACGCTTTCTCGTGTTTGGGGGCAGTCGTTTCGTATTATCAAGTCCTGATGGAGTCATCTGGTCACAGATGGCGACAGATCTTGACCAGGCGATGATTGCAGTCATCTGGACCGGTGACGAATATGCGGGCGCCGGTTGGGGTGGTCAAGTCGCGCTGTCGAACGACGGTCAATCGTGGTCGGTCGAAACGATTTTTTCAGACCTCAACTTGCTTTACGACATCGTACGGTTCCAGGGCAGGTACATCGTTGTCGGCATGGATGGGGCGATGGCCGTTTCGTCAGATAACGGTGGAGTTTGGACCAGTTTGACGACGTGGGAGGTCGACATCGGTTCAGGGGACATCATTGGCATCAGCTCCGACGATGGGATTCTCATCGCGGTTTCCGGTAGCGGGGGTGTATTCCGAAGTCTTGACGGCCTCGAATGGCGGCTGGTTAAGGCCTTCCAAGAGGACTTGTTTTCGGTTCAGAGTTTCAACGATGCCTTTTGGGCTGTCGGAGGCAATAGGCTGATCGCCCACAGTGACGACGGGAGTACATGGAATACGCGGCATAACGAAGATGGCGCCTTCTATGCCGATGTTGCCACGAACGGTGAGGTGATCATTGCGGGGGGAGGAACATATGGCGGTTCCGCGGTCGTCGCGACGAGCGCCGACGGCTTTGCCTGGGATGAGATCGAGATCGACGGCTCTGACGGCCTGAGAATCAAGTCAGTCACCTGGTCCGGAACCCGGTTCGTAGGGGTTGGAAACCAGGGAACGGTCTTTCGCAGTGACGACGGGTATCAATGGAGTTTTGAAACCCTCGACTCGGTCTCCAGCTTGAGCCATGTTGTGTCCAATGGCACGGTGCTCGTGGCCATCGGATACGATTCAAGTGGTTTCTTAATACTGATTTCTGATGATCATGGCATGACCTGGAGGTTCACCGAAATCGACGAGAATGTTGATGACGTGATCTGGACCGGTGACCTGTTCATCGCCGTCGGCAGCAGCCGGATCTGGTCCAGTCGCGACGGGAGTCATTGGGTGAACGACAGCTTGGACTTCCCGGGGGTCCGCTGTGTCACCGGGAATGAAGACGAACTCATCGGCGCCGGCTTCAAGGGATGGGTCATGCGGGCGAAACGCGGGCGTTTCGATCTCCCATACCACTCTGTTGCGGAGTTGGAGTAGGCTCAGGAAGAGGCTTCGGTTGCGATTTCCGGCCCAACGCAACGCCTTGAAGTCATAAGTAATACAGCGTATAGTTTCAGTATGAGAGTCACACTGTCGATACCGGATGCTATTGCTCAACGTTTTCGAGCCGCCGTTCCACCACGCCAACGGTCACGCCTCGTGACGGGTTTGATTGAACAGGAGCTCGCGAGGCTCGATGAAGATCTTGCGGCGGCATGCCATGCAGCCAACTCCGATTCGGCCCTGGAACTGGAAATTGACCAGTGGCAGGCCTTCGATGACGAGTTCGAGGAGTGAAGAAGCACAGTATCAAACGCGGGGACATTTGGTGGGTCAGCCTCGACCCCACTCAGGGGTCAGAAACCAAGAAAACCCGTCCATGTATCGTTGTGTCTCAGGACACGTTGAATCGACTCAGGCGCACCGTTGTCGTTGTGCCTCTTTCAACAGCCGCGAAGGCCCATCCACCAATTACAATTCCGGTGTCTTGCGAGGGCTAAAACGCTGTGGCTATTATCGACCAGATCCGAGCCGTCGGAAAACACCGCTTGAGATCACGAATCGAAGGGACAGATCCTGAGGATCTTCAGGCTGTCGGGAATGCCGTCGCCGAGATTCTCCAGTTGGCATGACAAAAAAACAGGGTCCCTTTTTCTTCTGTTTGTTGGCTTGAAGAAAGCGTATCCGGCACGGGTCGAGCGAGAGGGCACGCTTTTGGCTTTCAGGGTGGTCGTTGGCTTCAACGTCAGCGGCCGTGACCGGAACCTGGACCGCAATCGGCGTCCGCAGACCGCGTCCGTGACGGCGACCGCAGACCGTGTCAGTGCCTGTCCACGCTCTCCAAATACCGATCCCGAAGCACCCGCCGCATCAATTTGCCTGAAGCCGTTCGGGGAAGATCGTCGGTGACGACCAGCGCTTCAATCCGGAAGAGGGGGTTGAGGTGGGTCGTGATCTCCTTTTGCAGTTGGCCCCGCAAACCATCCGGCACCGTGGTGTGCGAAGGGTGGACGAAGACGATGAGCTTCTCGGCGCCCTCGCCCGATGGTTGCACTGCGACGGCGGCGGTTTCGAAGACCGCAGGGTGGTTCTCGATCACCCGCTCCAGTTCCTTGGAGGAGACCTTGATGCCGCCGAGGTTCATCGTGTCATCCGCGCGGCCTTGCGCTCGCCAGAAACCCCGGGGCAGGCGGCGCAGTTGATCGCCGTGACGCCTGAGTGCTTCGCCATTGGGGCCCGAGGGGCAGTCCTGGTGATAGACCTCATCGTGATTGCCATTGAGCAGGGCCTCGGACAGGCCGATCGAGGGCGGAACGAGGAAGATCTCGCCATCGTCCCCTTCCGAAACCTGTTGGCCGTCGTCTCCAAGAGCGACAAAATCCAGGCCGAGGGCCGGCGTCGTGAAGGTGGCCGGCGAGCAGGGTTGCACGACGGTGCCGGTGATGTAGCCGCCGCCGATCTCGGTACCGCCGCAGTATTCGATCACCGGAGCCCGGTAGCCGGTTTGGGACATCAGCCAGAGGTAATCCTCGCGGCTTGAGGGTTCCCCCGTTGAGGAAAAGACCCGGATTCCGGTCCAGTCTGCATCGTCGCAGGCGCCCGAATCCCGCCAGGAGCGAACCAGAGAGGGGACCACGCCCAGCATCGTGACCCCGGCTTCCTCGATGAAGCGTGCGAACTCCGGCCCGGAAGGCAGACCCTCATGAAGCGCGATCGTCGCCCGGTTGATCAGGGCGGCGTAGATCAGCCAGGGGCCCATCATCCACCCGATGTTGGTCTGCCAGGCGACAACGTCACCGGGGCGGATGTCCTGGTGGAAGTACCCGTCCATGGCGCACTTGAGGGGCGTCAACTGGGTCCATGGGATGGCCTTGGGATCGCCGGTCGTGCCCGAGGAAAAGAGGACATTCGTGACGGCCCCGGGTTCCCGGGGACGGCTGGGGAAGGGCGTCTGGGGTCCCAAAAAATCATCCCACGAGAGGTCCGTCGGGCGCAGCTCAATACTCGGATCATCGGGGTCCGAGATGACGACGGCCAGGGGCGCCCTGGCTTCTTTGACCTTGGAGTAGAGATCGATGTCTCGACCACCCCGGCGGTAGGTCCCGACCGTCACGATTGCACC
>JBDLIO010000112.1:0-6891 GCA_039714865.1 Acidobacteriota bacterium
CTCTCCTGGACAAGGTTCACCAGCAGGTGACGACCGGCGTTGCTCTTTCCGACGCCTTCGCCTCGCTCGGGGATGTCTTCCCGAGGCTGTACTCCAACACCATTCGCGCCGGAGAGCAGTCGGGCGAACTGGAAAGTGTGCTCCAACGATTCGTCGAGTATCAACGCATCGTCGAGGAGATGCGGAAGAAGATCGTCGCCGCCCTGACCTACCCGGCAGTGCTGGTCCTCTTGTCGGTCTGCCTGATTATTCTCCTGGTGGCGAAGGTCATCCCCAGCTTCGCGGGGTTCTACGTCTCATTCGACAGTGTGTTGCCTCTGCCGACCAGGTTCGTGTTGGGGCTTTCCGACTTCGTCCAGGGTAATTTCTTCCTGTTGGTTTTGGGGGGAATTGTGGCGGCAATAGCCTACAAGGCATGGGTGCGGACTCCCGGTGGACGGCTGATTACCGATCGCTGGCGACTCAAGATCCCACTGGTCGGGCGGCTGGCACATCTATTCGCCCTGTCGCAGTTCAGCCGTTCGCTCTCGGTTCTGTTGGGTGGGGGGACCCCGATGGTGCCGGCCCTCGATACGGCGGCATCCTCAATCAACAATACGTGGATCTCAAAGTTGCTCTTGGGCTGTGTGCAGGAGGTCAGGGAAGGCCGAGCTCTGTCGGACTCGGTCGAGGATACGGGCGTTGCACCGCCGATGGCGCTGGCGATGATGCGGGTCGGCGAGGCGACCGGCGCCCTTCCGGAAATGTTGGTCCACACCTCGGAGTTCTTCGACGAAGAGATCGAGTTTGCGCTGGGCCGAATGGTTTCACTTTTTGAGCCGATGATCCTCATTGTTATGGGCGTCGTGGTCGCCGGTCTCTTGCTGGCAGTGTATTATCCCCTGCTCACGTTGGTGACGAAGATAGGGTAGGACAATGGCAACGAACGAACACATGGACACAGCGCTGGAGTTTCTCGACCACGAGGTCGAGGTTGAGGTTGGGAGCGACATCGCCGAGGCGAAGCAGCTGGCCGAGGATTCCGGCCTGCCGTTCGACCCTCTGGATGAGTTTCACGTCGATGCCGAACTCTTCCGGACGATCCCCGTGGATGTGATGTTGCGCTACCACTTTCTGCCCCAGGCCCTCGAGGGCGGAGTCTTGACGGTCGTTATGGCCGATCCGACCAACATCGTCGATGTCAACGAAGTCGAGATGTTGCTTGCCTTGCCGCTGGATGTCGTGGTCGGACCGCTTTCCCGGATTGCCGATATTCTGGAAAAATCAGAATCGACTCAGCGTGTCTTGGATCAGGCGACCGAAGGCTTCCAGCTGCAACTGGTGCAGGATTCCGAGGACGGCGAAGAGGTGCTGTCGATTGACAGCATTACGGCGGACCAAAGCCCGATTATCCGGTTGGTCGATACGATCTTGTTCAACGCGATCCAGCGGCGGGCTTCGGACATCCACATCGAAACCCAGGAGCGTGAGGTCGTCGTCAAATACAGGATCGACGGTGTGCTTTACCAGGCGATGAAGGCAATCGACAAACGCCACCACTCGACGATCACCAGTCGGATCAAGGTCGTTTCCGAGTTGGATATTGCCGAGAAGCGCATCCCCCAGGACGGGCGATTCAAGGTGCGGATGGCGGGACGGACGATTGACTTCCGTGTTTCCATCATGCCGACGGTTCACGGCGAGGACGCGGTCATCCGAATCCTGGACAAGGAGAGCACCAATGAGGAGTTCAAGACCCTGGACCTCAGGGTGTTGGGCCTCGAAGAGGACACTCGGAGGCAGCTGCGAAAGTTCATCAACGAACCCTACGGCATGGTTTTGGTCACGGGACCGACCGGCTCGGGCAAGACGACCACCCTGTACGCCTGCCTGGCGGAGATCCTCTCCTCAGAGGACAAGATTGTCACGATTGAGGATCCGGTCGAGTATCAGATGGCCGGTGTGACACAGATCCCCGTCAACGAGAGGAAGGGCCTGACATTCGCGCGGGGCCTGCGTTCAATCCTCCGTCATGATCCGGACAAGGTGATGGTCGGTGAGATCCGGGATGAGGAGACCGCGGGCATCGCCGTTCAGGCGGCCCTGACCGGTCACCTGGTCTTCACTACGGTTCACGCCAACAACGTCGTCGACGTCATCGGAAGATTCCTCAACATGAACGTTGACCTCTATAATTTCGTGTCGGCCCTCAACTGCGTCTTGGCGCAGCGATTGGTCCGGAAAATATGTCCCCATTGCAAGCGGCAGGGCACGGTCAGTGACGAATTGCTGGAAGATTCCGGCCTCGAGCCTGACCGCTACCAGGATTTTGTATTCTACGAAGGGGCTGGTTGCATCGAGTGCAACGGCACCGGTTTCCGCGGGCGGTTGGCGATTGCCGAGTTGCTCAATCTGTCGGACAATATTCGCCAGCTGATTCTCGATCGGCGACCGGCGGCGGAGATCAAAAGAGCAGCCAAGGCTGAAGGCATGCGTTTCTTGAGGGAATCCGCCCTGCAGAAAGTATTCGGAGGGGAAACCACCCTTCATGACATCAACAAGGTGACGTTCGTCGAATGAACTGGAAAATGCTGTTTTCAACCCCTCCGCCGGATACGGTCTGGAGCTTGGATGACCACAGGGTGGTCGTTGTACACCGGGATCGCAAGACCGGCGACCGCTGTGCCGCTGTCGATGCGCCAAAGGGCCTGTTCGAAATGGGGGCCGCCGGCCTCCAGAATGTGGACGGTCAGCGCCTGGCAGGTCTCTTGACCTCACTTCAGGAAAAGATCAAAGGCGCCCGCCGGGCGGCATTGGTCGTTCCGACCAACTGGGTTCGATGTTTCTTGATGGAGGCTGAAGAGCTGCCCCGCCGCCGGGCGGACCTCCAGGACGTACTTCGGTGGCGTTTGAAAAAGCTTCTGCCGGTTGCTCCGGCCAATCTCCGCATCGCGGCTTCAATCCAGAGCCCCGCGGGAGGCAACGAACACGTGCTCTGTTCTGCGGCGTCCGAGAAGGGCGTAGCCCAGTTGGAGAGCGCTTTTGAGGACTCAGGTATCAGCCCGGGACTGGTAGTGCCGAGGCTCTTCGCCTTGGTGACGGAACCGGTGACCTCGGACGCACCCCGGGTGATCGTGCAACAGGAGGACTCGGTGTTGTCGATGGCCGTTGTCGCCGGAGGTGGTGTGCGTTTGATCAGAACCAAGCCTTTGCCACGGTCCGGAGGGACCTGGGAAGGTGTGGAAAGGGAAATCGGCCTGGCGATGAGCTACATCCGGACCACGATGTTGATCGAAGGTGATGTCGAAGCTGTCGTCAGCGCGTCTGATGAGAATTCGGTCCGGTCGATTGCCGGATTGCTCGAGGGACAGCCGGGTGTTGCGGTTCGTTTCCTCGAGGTGAGGCAGGTCTGTCCGGATGCCCACTTGGCGGCGACCCTGGGAAGTGCCAGGCTTGCACCGTTGGCGGCCGTTCTGGACGGGGGGGCGCCGTGATTGTTGCCAATCTCGCCTCCAAGCCTCGTTTGAATACGAGGCTGGTATGGGTGCTTACTGGAGCCGCCGTCCTGATCGGCTTGGTCCTGACCGCCGTCAACATCAGACTCTTCCTTTCGAGCAACCAGACGCTGGAGGAGCAGATCGTTCGGCGGGATATGCTGCAGCTCCGCAGGGATGCGCTGGGTGGAGAGTTCTCGGGCCACTCAGCCGTGTTGGATCGAGTCCCGTGGAAAAGCCTGGGCGCACGAATCGAGTTGGTCAACGAAGTCCTGGCTGAGCATCGCTTTTCCTGGTCCGATCTCCTGGACCATTTGGCCGAGGTCCTTCCGTGGCAGGTCAGGGTGGTTTCCGTTTCGCCGTCCCTGGGCGACGATGGGGTGACTTTGGCTTTGGAGGCGGTTTCAAAGGACCGGGATGGTTTCTTGGAATTTTTGGATCGTCTGGTTGCCGACCCCAGTTTTGACGACCCTCTGCCCAGCCGCGAGGACTGGCCGGAGAGTGGGCAGTCGTCCGAATACGTCTTCAAGATGCGGGTCGTGTATCTTCCGAATGGGGAGGTCGAGCAGTGAATCCCCGTTTTCTTCCTTGGGTTCGCATGGCAGGTTTTTGGGTTCTGGCCGTTGCCTTCTGTTTGGCCGCGCTGGGAATTCTGATCTGGCAGACTTCCGGTCCGATGGGACGCCGAGGTCTGATCGAAAACCAAATTGAGCAGTTGAATCAGGAGATCGATCGTTTGGACCTTATGACCCAGCAAGCTCGAGCGGAGCGCGACCAGGTCGCCATGACTGGAGAGACCCTGGAGCGCATCGACGGCGAGTTGTTCGGCAAATTGGACGACCGCATGACGGCGGTGCTGCGGGAGGTCGGTGCGGCTTCAAGGGACGCCGGGTTGTTGCCCGACGGATTCTCATACCAGGAGGTCGTCAACGACAGGACCGGTGGTGTGCGTTTCGGTATCGGGTTCTCGGTCGAGGGAACCTATGAACAGATTCGCTCCCTCCTTGAGAGCCTTCAGGCCAGTCCCCAGTTCTTGATCATCGACAGCATCTCGTTCAAGGGCGAAGAAGACGCCAGGTCTCAGATCCTGTCGATCCGGCTCCAGGTGTCGACCTACCTGGCCGAGGCCGAGGTCGGGAAGTTGCGCGCTTTGGTCGAACGAACGCGGCTGGCGGAACCCGTTGAAGCGCCGGAAGCGGAGGATGCTTCATGAAGAAGCCCGAGAACCTCCGGCTGCTGATTCTCGTCGGGATCCTGGTGGTCAGCGGCGGTTGGCTCCTCATCCGCATGATGAGCGAGGGAGGCCTGGCCGGCGGTGAAACCCGGGCCGAAGACCTCGCGTGGAAACCACATTCGTTGCCGACGCTGGGTTCGGTCGAGGTTGGCGACGTCACCGGCGCCGAGGCCCGTGCAGATCGAAACCCCTTCCTCTACGGGCCGCCTCCGACGGCGACCCCAAACCCCAACCCTCCACCGACTCCCGCGCCGCGACCGACTCGGCGGCCCCCGGCGGCTCGTCCGAGTCCAACACCAACGCCGGTTGGATGGCGGCGTCCGCCCGACTTCACGATGGAGTACCTGGGGAACTTCGGTCCACCTGGACGCCGGGTGGCGGTGTTTCGTAAGCAAGTGGATGATGGCGCCGAGATCAAGGTTGCGATTGAGGGCGGGGTTTTCGAGAAGGACTTCATTGTTCGGACCATTGATTTGGAATCGGTTGTTATCGGCTTTGTCGGCTATCCGGAGAAGGAGATTAAGCGTGTTCCGTTGGCACAAAAGTAATGTAAGAACAATGGTGCCGGCTTTGGTGTTGGTGGGTCTGATGGGCTGTTCGACGGCCAAGGAGACTGCACACGACGGCGCCAAGGCCGTGGATCAGCGGAACTGGGATGCGGCGGTCTACCACTATCTGGAGGCCGTTACCGAAGATCCCGGGAACGTCGAATACCGAATGCAATTGACCCGGGCCCGTCAGAAGGCCTCCCAGGCCCATTTGCACAAGGGTCTCATGCTGAGGGATATGGGTCGGCTGCACGATGCCCGGAACGAACTGCGGATGGCGACCGAACTGGATCCGGTCAACCAGTTTGCGGAACAAGCGCTGGACAGGGTGGTCGAGGATCTTGAGGTTCTGGCCGGTCCAGGCGGGGAACAGGCCTTGGCGGAGATGAAAAAGAGGGCCGCCGAGGCCAAGGTCAAGCCGCCGATCCTTGATCCCACGTCGGACGAGCCGATTACTCTCAAATTTCCCCAACCCAAGCCGATCAAGGAGATCTACAAAGCCCTGGGCAAGGCCTACGGTTTCAACGTACTCTTCGACCCCAAGCTCAAGGACGACAAGCTGTCGGTGGAACTCAACGATGTCACGGCAGAGCGGGCTCTCGAGATCGTACTCCAGGCGGGGGGCCACTTTTACAAGGTGCTGGACGAGCACAGCATCATTGTCGCTGAGGACTCGCCCCAGAACCGGCGGGAGTACGAGGATCTGGTCATCAAGACCTTCTTCCTCTCCAACTCCGAGGTCAAGGACATCGACAAGCTCCTGCGTGCCCTGATCGAAGCGCGCCGCCTGGCGACCAACGAACAGCTCAATGCGATCACCCTGCGCGACACTGCCGACAAGGTTGCGATCGCCGAGAAACTGATCAAGGTCAACGACAAAGCCAAGGCCGAGGTCCTGATCGACGTCGAGCTGTTGCTGATGGCAACGACGAACGACTCCGATATGGGGATGACCTTGAGTACCTACAGTTTCACTCTTGGGGTGGATACGGGACTGATCCAGGACGGTTCCCAAGGCAATCTTTTCCTCAACCAGCTCGATCAGATCAGCAATGCCAACACCTTCATCAACATCCCCAGTCTGGTGATCAACCTGGCCAAGTCCTCGGGCAAGGCCGAAGTCTTGGCCCAGCCGCAGCTGCGCATCACCGACGGCGAGAAGGCCAAACTCCACATCGGCGACAAGTATCCGATTCCCGTGACCAGCTTCAACTCCGGGAACAATATCGGTGGCAATGTCGTGCCGATCACGTCGTTCCAGTACCAGGACATCGGTATCAGGATTGAGGTCGAGCCCCGGGTTCACCACAATCGGGAGATCACCCTCAACTTGAGCGTTGAGATCTCCAACATTGGTGAGACCGTTTCCGTGGGTCCGTCCCAGGAAGCGGTCGTCATCGGTACGCGAACGATCACTTCGGTCAATCGGCTCAAGGATGGCGAAACCTCTCTGTTGGCCGGTCTGTTCCGTAACGATACGACAGAAGGTGTGGTCGAGACTCCGGGACTCTCACAAATCCCCTGGCTCGGTCGGTTGTTCACCAACAAAACCAAGAGGCTGAAGAGAACCGATCTGGTGATGACCGTCACCCCTCACATCGTACGCTTCCCGGACATCGACGAAGAGGATCTTGCG